>NZ_JAXBLX010000027.1:0-62362 GCF_037027555.1 Halalkalibacter kiskunsagensis
TATTAGGCACGCCGCCAGCGTTCGTCCTGAGCCAGGATCAAACTCTCCATAAAAGTTGAGTTGATTCGCTCAAAATGTATCGCTAACGATACTAAGTTATTTCAACCTATCGAATGATAGGATTTAATTGACGAGAAAACATGTTTCTCTATTTCGCTTGGCTTTTGTTCAGTTTTCAAAGAACTAATTTATCGCTCATCGGCGACTTAATTACTATACCAAAAATCTTTTTCGCAGTCAACACTTCTTTTTAATGAAATGTTTACGTCTTTTTGGTGACAAGAAACAATATAACATCTATCTGTTAACAATGTCAACACTTATTGCCGCAATACACCACTTATTGTGTATTACGGCGATTTAAAACATACTTCATTGTTTCTTTCGGTGGAACAAAGCGTTTATATATCTTAAAAACAATTTGATATTTTTCTTCCATAGCGCGTTTTACAACTTCATCAATCCGCGGGTCTGATAAATCTAAAAGCAACTCTTCCATTTCTCTTTTAAGCATGTACTCCACTTCTTGAACTTCTTTTTCATTCAATATAACCCCTAACACAGCAATCACCTCGACTATTGTGACTAAACAACTATAAATACATATTTTTCTTTTAAAATTGTTTTCAATTTGTTCCAATTTTATTCATATCTTTCCTCTTTTAGCCATAGATTGGTCATAACAATGGACAAGGAGGGTAAGCAATGAACTTCTTTTGGATCTTTCATGCAAAGCGCATTAAGCAATTATCACTTATAATCATCGCAGCTTTTTTTACCGCTGGTTTGCTTTATGTAGAACGTTCACAAATCGCCGTCTTCTCTACCCCTGATGGCCCTCAAGCATTTTACAAAGCAGAAACCGATGATAAACAAATTGCGCTAACCTTTAATATTAGTTGGGGAGAGAATCGGATTGGTCCGATTTTAGACATTTTAGACCAAAAAGAGGTCGATCATGCAAACTTTTTTATTTCTGCCTCTTGGGCCGAGCGATTCCCTGATGTGGTAGAAGAAATTAAAAAACGAGGACATAACATCGGGAGTCATGGTTATCAATACAAAGACTATACGAATTGGGAAGATGAGAAAATAAGAAAAGACCTTAATCAAAGTGGCCAGATTTTATCTGAACTGATTGGAGAAAGACCTACGCTATTACGTCCACCAAATGGCTCTTTTGATAAACGTGTCTTACAACTAGCAGATAGACAAGGCTATAGCATTGTTCATTGGAGTGTAAATTCAAAAGATTATCTAAATCCTGGTGTTGATGCTATCGTTAATGCAGTGGTACCTGAAACCGACTCTGGAGATGTCATACTATTTCACGCATCCGATTCTGTAAAACAAACACATAAAGCTCTACCAATCATCATCGACCAGCTTCGCGGAAAAGGTTTTTCATTTACAACGGTCGAGGATCTTATGGCCAGCACAAAATCGGAAAATGAAGAAATAAAATAAGAAAGACGGCGTGGTCGTCTTTTGAAGAAATGAGTAGAGCCGTTGCTATGATTTTAAGCCTTTTAGGTATGCTTCCTAAAAGGCGCGCAACGTGTGGAACCATTTCCCCACTTCGAATAATCCAAAAAAAACTTCGAAATCTTTATATTTTAAGAAAAACCACAAGCCTCGTTTTTTTCAAAAACCTCCCTAAAAAAGGACGTTCGAATGTTTCTCCCAAAAACTTAGGGGAAATCATTAGAACGTCCTTTTTCTCATGCACTCTATGCCTTTTTCGTTAAACGATGAAGAATGAGCACTTGCCAAGTATTGGCTGTAATTAAAGGAGTTAGATATAACCATAACCACTTAGGATCATTTACCGTTAGTGCTGGCACCCACTCAATTGCGGTAACAACAACAATAAAGAAAAGAGCAGGGATAAATGCCCCTTTGTTTGTGTCTTTTGCCTTTAAATAAGCAACGACAAGTCCGTAGCCTAACAGCAATAGTGGCATGACCATGTAATTAAGAATCGTTTCATCCTGCTTTGCAAAGGCTATATATCGAAAGTAAATTAAATCAAAAACCACAAAGGCAATAATAATGATTTGGACGTAATTCCAAAGCTTTAGCGACTTAAACAAACCAAGACCAAAGCGATGAATCGTTAAATAAGCAAAGAAACCCATCTGACTCACAAGACTAAATGCAGCACAAATACCAAGAAGCCATATAACACCAAAGACTAAATTTAAAAAAGAACCTTCTGTATAAACATGATACTCTAATATAAATCCAACAATCGCACCACTGATACTCCCTACTAAAAGAGTGGTGAAAAACAAGTAAACCACTTTCCGACTGTCCACAGGCAAATCCTCCATTATTCAATTATGCTTACATGATTGTAACAATCCCTATAAAAAATTGCTAGATGTTCTCATATAGTCATGCATAATTACCGAAGAAATATCTCAAATTAATGACAAAGCGATCGAAAGGAGCCGCACCAGCATGAAAAAAATTACGTATTTTTTTGCTTTTTGTCTATTCTTAGCTATTTTTACTAGTTGTGCAGCGGCTGAAAATGGCGGAAGCAGCAGCCCAGATTATGAAAGCACGAAAAAAATGATGGTTGATATGCTACAAACAGAAGAAGGGAAGAAGGCAGTACAAGAAGTTCTTAGTGATGAAGAAATAAAGAAAGAGCTCGTGATGGATACAGAATTCGTAAAAGAAACGATTCAAACAACATTAACCTCAGAGGAAGGAAGGAAGTTCTGGCAAGATGTTATGAAAGATCCTGAGTTCGCTCAGACATTTGCTGAAAGTATGCAAACGGAAAATGAAAAGATACTAAAAGGATTAATGAAAGATCCAGAATACCAAACCATGCTGATAACCATATTACAAGATCCCGAAATGGAAAATGCCTTTCTTGAAACAATGAAGTCAAAAGAATATCGCCAACAAGTCATAGCCATTATGTCAGAGTCATTTGAAAGTCCTTTCTTCACAGGAAAGATTAATGAAATTCTAACCAAGGTTGCCGAGAAACAAATGGAGAAACAAGACCAAGCGGAAGGTGGAAAAGAGGCAAGTGCCGAAGAAGGTGGAGGCGGTGGTGAATAACCATTAAAAAAAAGCCCTAATGCGAGGCCACTGAAAAAGGTTGCTTTTTCAGTGGCCTTCTAATGCGGGCTTTTTTTAATTCGTTTTTTCGATTATTCTTTTTGAAATTTGCTCGTAAATCTTTCCGATTTTATGGTCCGCACTATAAATAGACGGGGCAAAATCTTCTTTATTTATTTCAGGCTGTCCAAGTGGGATTTGTCCAAGCAACTCCGTTTTTAACTCTTCGGTTAGGCGCTCTCCCCCACCTTTACCGAACACATATTCCTTCTCACCAGTCACAACGCTTTCAAAATAGGCCATATTTTCGACAACACCTAGAATCTCATGGTGCGTTTTAATCGCCATTGTTCCCGCACGTGCTGCTACAAAAGCGGCTGTTGCATGCGGAGTTGTAACTAGTATTTCTTTTGAGTGTGGGAGCATCGTATGAAGATCGAGTGCGACATCGCCAGTTCCAGGCGGCAGATCTAGTATCAAGTAATCCAATTCTCCCCATTCTACTTCGGTAAAGAACTGATTTAACATTTTGCCAAGCATTGGACCTCTCCATATAACAGGGGCATTGTCTTCAACGAAGAACCCCATTGAAATTACTTTAACACCGAAACGTTCAACTGGATAAATACGATCAGCAATCACTTTCGGTCTTTCTTCTATTCCCATCATATCAGGTACACTAAATCCATAAATATCTGCATCAATCATACCGACTTTTTTACCTAAGCGGGCAAGAGTCGTTGCAAGATTTACAGAAACGGTTGATTTACCTACTCCACCCTTTCCACTTGTTACAGCGATAAACGTCGTCTTGCTAGAAGGGGCAAGAATCTGAGGTCCATTAAAAGCAGGCTCATTCACACCACCAAGTTTCTGAAGCTCTTCGTTCGTTAATTCCTCAAAGCGAAGGCCTACTGACGTCGCACCTTCTCCTTTTATCACATTCACAATCTCTTGCTGTACTTCCATTTGCTCAGGCGTTCCTGTTTGTGCAAGTGCAATTTTCAAACTGACATTTCCTTCTTTAATTTTCACTTCACGAAGGCCACCAGTTTCAATAAGATCTTTATTTAAGTCTCGGTCTTTTACTCGTTTTAATGCCTCGATGACTGTTTCTTCTGTTATCAATACGGACACCTTCCTTTTTCCAATTATATGCCTAGTATAGCATAGGAAACTAGTAGAGGTTGTTCAAGAAGGTTATTTTTTCCCTTCTTGAACAACCTCTATCGCGTGAGTCCCAGTTTATTGTCACTCAGGAACTGACTCCCCTGTATAATGGCGCAAAATTCCTTGATAAATGGATGCAGCAATCTTTTGTTGATACTCTTCTGTTTGCAATAACTCAGCTTCAGTTGGATTCGATAAGAACCCGGCTTCGATTAGTACACCTGGAGTTTCAGCATGCTTTAACAAGTACACATTATGGATCGGTTTTGCTTGTCGACTTGTATTTTCTAAATTTCTCCGTACCTCATCTTGGACAAATTTTGCAATACGTTCGTTTTCTGGAATTGTCCGATTGTAAAACGTTTGAGCCCCACTCCATCTTGGAGACGGTATAGCATTAAGATGAAGACTGACGAAAAGGTCGGCATCTGAATCGTTTACGATATCGACCCTGCGCTTTAAATCCTCATTCTTCCTTTGACGCACTCTCTTCGTATCTGCATTTGCTAAATCGTGATCATCTTCTCTTGTCATTAATACAAGTGCGCCTGATTCCTGCAAATAATCTCTAAGCTTTTCGCTAATAAGTAGCGTCACTTCTTTTTCAAGAATGCCACTCTTGGAAACCGCGCCACCATCAATCCCCCCATGACCTGGATCAACAACAATCACCTTTCCAGATAACGGTAAGTTCCATGAATTCCATGAATCATTACTGACAAATTGATATTGAATAATAAATAGCAAACCAACGACACCTAAGGCAAAAGCTCCACCTTTTAGCCACTTTACCAGATTCACTAACGATCCCTCCTCGCCCACTACCCTATATATATTGGGACAAGGTGAAAATTATGAAGAGTCCACTAAAAAAAATTGGACTTCATACTTATAAATGAGGAAAAGCAGCTATTTAGTTCTAAATGTATTAAAAATACTCTATATTCCCATTTATTAATGCAATCGTAATCGATACCGTTTCTCACCTTCTTTAAAACCTTGGGTCCACCAGTCGTCAACAAAGGCTTCTACCGCTACCTTTAATGAGTCAAGTAAATAGTCAGAATCAAGCAACCACCCTTGTAATAAATTAAAGATACAATGGGTGATTTCCGTTAATTCATCATCACAACGTTCTTTAACTTGTTTAATCGATTCACCTAAATAACCAAATTTCCCATATTCAGCACCTAATAAAAACGCATCAATGGCCATGTCCATGCAAGGATCTAATAAAAATGGATGGGAAAGAAAATGAAAAGGAACAACAGGTTTAAAATACTCATTCACGTTTGCTTGAAGTTTCTTTAATGAAAGATTACGTAAGACACTCCGTTCAAATTTCCACTGCTTTTCCCTTCGTTTTTCAGATAGCACCGTAACAGCCATGAACCTCCGCCCCTTTCCTTTGTTTTCTTTTAGTATGACGATTGTAAAGTTCGAGCATGCTATGGAAAACTTGTCGATATTGTCCAATCATGAACCAAAATTAGTCAAGGATGTATTATCTATATAATGAAACAATAATTATTGTATGAAGAAATAAAAAAAGACCCCCACCCAAAAGGATGAGAGTCTTCCAAACAACGCAAGTATTAACGTTTTGAGAACTGAGGTGCACGACGTGCTGCTTTAAGACCGTATTTCTTACGCTCTTTCATACGTGCATCACGAGTTAAGAAACCTGCAGTTTTTAATGAAGGACGGTTGTCAGGATCTACTTTAAGTAGAGCACGTGCAACACCATGACGGATTGCGCCCGCTTGTCCTGTGTAACCACCACCATCAACATTTACGTGAACGTCATATTGACCTTCAACACCTGTTTCAACAAGTGGTTGTTTTACAATAAGCTTTAAAGTTTCAAGACCAAAATATTCATCTAATTCGCGACCGTTGATAACGATACGACCGTCACCTGGCAATAGACGCACACGAGCGACTGAATGCTTACGACGACCTGTACCATAATATTGTACTTGTGCCAAAATAATACCCTCCTATCGATTAACCACGAAGTGTGTAAGCTTCTGGTTTTTGAGCTTGATGTTTGTGTTCATTACCTGCATAAACGTGAAGTTTCATGCCTTGTGCGCGTCCAAGAGTGTTCTTTGGAAGCATTCCTTTGATCGCTAGCTCAAGCATACGCTCAGGCTTGTTTGCACGCATGTCTGCAGCTTTTGTCATTTTTAAACCACCAGGGTGATTTGTGTGACGGTAGTAAATCTTGTCATTTAATTTGTTACCTGTTAAATGAATTTTCTCCGCGTTAATGATGATTACATGATCACCAGTGTCAACGTGAGGAGTAAAAGTCGGCTTGTGCTTACCACGTAGGATAGAAGCAACTTCTGAAGCTAGACGACCAAGCGTTTGACCTTCAGCGTCTACTACAAACCACTTACGATCAGTTTCATTTGGCTTTGCCATATATGTTGTACGCATGAATTTCCCTCCGTATTTTAAAAATCAATTAATAAATTTAAAACCAGTGTCTAATGTAACATTCCGAACCCGGGGCTAGTGGGTTTTGGAATTACCATCTAACATCATATAATATTCAAAACACAATGTCAACAAAATGTTACACTAGGCGTCGTTGTCATATTATATTTTTTTATAGAGGCTGTACACCTCTATGCTATGAAATCTTCAATGTCTACATTCTAATGAACCTTTTTCATTAATAACTGATAAGAAACTATATTTTTCAACATTTAATAGCGCTCGCTAAAAATAGAGTTCTCATAAGAAACCCTCCAAAGATACAATCCATTGCCAGGTGCTGTTTTACCTGCTACTGTACGATCCATTGCCTGCAAAATCAACAAGAGTTCGTCAACTTCTCGTTTCAAAGCGCCGATTTCTAGTAGAGTACCAACAATAATCCGCACCATATTGTACAAAAAACCATTACCAACCAGTTTAAAGACGATTTCATCCTGATCTAAAACAATAGAAATATCAAATAAAGTCCTAACTTTATCTTTCACGTCAGTATTAGCCGCACAAAAAGAAGAAAAGTCATGTTTCCCGATTAGGTGCTCCGCTGCTTTTTGCATCCGCTCTATGTTCACAGGATACGTAATGTGATGTGTTAAATTCCTCCTAAACACATCACCTTCTTGTCTGACTAAGACACGGTAGTGGTATTCTTTCTTTATTGCATGATAACGAGAATGAAACGTTTCTGATACATGATTTGCCTCAATGATTCTTATATCACTTGGAAGACAAGCATTAATTGCTTTAGGCCAACGAATGAGGGGAATATCTAAGCTAGAGTCAAAATGGACAACCTGACCCCTAGCATGAACACCGCTATCTGTTCTTCCTGAAGAATAAATACGAATCGTTTCGCCTTTATGAATTTTAGATAACGCCTTTTCTATTTCCTCTTGAACTGTCCGACTGTTTGGTTGCACTTGATAGCCGGAAAAATGTGTGCCCTCATACGTTATCCATAAAGCAACTCGTCTCACCTTAATCATTCCTTTCATATGAAACGTAACAAAATAATTATCAGTCCAAATCCTAAGCAACAGAGTAGCGCCAATGTATCTTGAAACTTCCATCGGAGAATCCTATATTTTGTTCGCCCAATGCCCCCACGATAACCACGTGACTCCATGGCAAGAGCTAACTCCTCTGCTCGATTGAACGCACTAATAAACAATGGTACAAGCAATGGCAGTAGTGCTTTGATCCGTTCACTGAATGGCCCAGATGTAAAGTCAACCCCTCGAGCCATCTGTGCCTTCATAATTTTCTCAGTTTCTTGCATGAACGTTGGGATGAAACGTAAGGATATCGACATCATGAGTGCTAATTCATGAGCTGGCAATCCAATTTTCTTTAAGGGGCTAAACAACTGCTCTAATCCATCAGTTAAATCAATTGGTCTTGTTGTGAGTGTAACAAGTGATGTCAGCATAATAATGGTTATAAGTCGTATCGCTATCGAAACACCTTGTCTCAAACCTTCTTCATAAAAAGTGAAGAAACCAAATCCAAAGATAACATCCCCTTCTCTTGTTAAGAAGAGATGTAGGATAAACGTAAACAAGACGATCCATAATATCGGACGTAACCCTTTGTATATAAATGGGATTGGTACTTTTGAGAGTAAAACCATTCCAAACGCAAACAGAACGACAATTGAATGAGCAATCCAATTGTTAGCTAGAAAAATGACAAATACTAATACAAATACACTAAGTAACTTAGAACGTGGGTCTAGACGATGCAAAACCGAAGAAGTAGATACATATTGCCCGATAATGACATTTTGCAACATTGAGCTACTCCCCCTTTTTGGTCACGAGATTCGCTAAAAAATTAGATGTACCTTTTACATCAAATTCCATAGGGACTTCACTAAGTTCGAATTTCTTTTTAATATTTTGTAGAAAACTGACCGATTTAGGTAAATCTAAGCCAATCTCATTTAATCTAGACACGCGTTCAAAAATAAGCTCTCTTCCGCCAATCATTTCAACCATGCCATTGTGAAGGACGATAATTTGATCGGCATATTTAGCCGCATCTTCCATATGGTGTGTAACGAGTATAGTTGTTGTCTGATGTGTCTTGTGATAATCATAAAATAGGTTCATGATGTTCACTCGGCCCTCCGGATCAAGACTCGCAGCGGGCTCATCTAACACTAATACAGAAGGACGACTTGCTAGTACACCCGCAATGGCTACACGACGCATCTGACCACCACTTAATTGAAAGGGAGAGACCGATAACAGCTCTTCTTGTAAACCAACGAGTGGCATTAGCTCCCTCGCCCGTTTTTGAGCTTTCTCTTTACTAAGGCCAAAATTAACCGGGCCAAAAGTGATATCCTTTTCAACTGTCTCTTCAAAAAGCTGATGTTCGGGGTATTGGAATACAAATCCAACTTCTTTACGTAACCCTTTTAAGTTTACTTTTTTTTCACCGGCTTTGATTACGTACGAACCAACTTGGACGGTTCCACTTGATGGCCGCAACAAACCATTTATATGCTGGATAAACGTCGACTTCCCCGAACCAGTATGACCAATAACAGCAGTAAAGGACCCTGAGGGAATGGTCAAAGAAAAATCTTTTAAGGCAACTTTCTCAAATGGAGTACCTTTCATATAGCAATGGTCTACTTGGCTGAATACAATGTCCATAGTTCACTGATCAGCTCCTCTTGTGTTAAACAAGTATCAGGCAAAGAAATTCCTTGCTCCTCTAATTGATTTTGCAATTCAATAGAAAAAGGTAGGGAGACGCCATAATCGGTTACTACATCCGCTTGAGAAAAGACCTCTTTCGATTGACCATCTAAGACAATTTCGCCATTATTAAAAAGCAAAATACGACTTCCGATCACAGCCTCATCCATGTCATGGGTAATCGTAATAATGGTAATTCCCTGTTGATGAAGCAAATGCATCGTCTCAATCACTTCTTTTCGACCAATGGGGTCCAACATCGATGTTGATTCATCAAATACAATCACCCTCGGTTCCATTGCCATCACACCTGCAATAGCAACTCGTTGTTTTTGACCACCAGATAAGCGGTGAGGTTCCTCTTCTAGAAGAGGAGTAATACCAATTAACGAAGCATACTTCGTAATCCGTTCCTCCATCACTTCCCGTGTAAGACCTAAATTCTCCAAACCGAATGCAAGATCATCTCTTACTGTTGTAGCGACAAATTGATGGTCAGGATTTTGAAAAACCATTCCGACCACCTTCCGAATATCCCATACTTCATCTTCAATAAGAGTTGAATATCCAGACACGTTTACTGACCCTTGTGATGGGACGATAATCCCATTTAATAAACGACCAAAAGTTGACTTTCCAGAGCCATTTCGACCTATAACAGACACCCACTCATTCGCTGTAATCGTGACACTCACGTCGTTCAAGGCGTTGCTATTAGCATTTTCGTATTGATAGGTGACATTCTTTAAAGCAATTAATGCAGTCATGAGTACACCTCTCCCCCAAAAAAACAGGCAAACAAAAAAGGGCCCAGAGTCAGAGCATACGTGCTCAGATCTGATTTGCCCTTTGTCGCCTCATCTATTCACTCATGTATCAAATGAATTATACAAGCTCAATAATAACCATTGGTGCACCGTCACCACGACGAGGACCAATTTTAAGGATACGTGTATAACCACCTTGACGCTCTTCATAACGAGTTGCAATATCAGAGAAAAGTTTTTGGATAGCGTCTTCGCCAGTCTCTTCGTTTGCTACTTCTCTACGGATGAAAGATGCAGCTTGACGACGTGCATGTAAATCTCCACGCTTACCAAGTGTAATCATTTTCTCAACGATTGAACGAAGCTCTTTCGCTTTCGCCTCCGTTGTTTCAATACGCTCGTTTATGATAAGATCTGTAGCTAAATCACGGAATAGAGCCTTACGACCAGCGCTATCACGACCTAATTTTGCGTATGCCATGTTCGATTCCCTCCTTTGTTACGTGCTCGCCTAGCGAACAATTCTAATACTTACCAAACCGTCTATTCTTCTTTACGAAGACCTAAACCAAGTTCGCCAAGTTTTTCTTGCACTTCTTCTAATGACTTACGACCAAGGTTCCGTACTTTCATCATGTCTTCTTCAGACTTATGAGTTAATTCTTGAACCGTGTTAATGCCCGCGCGCTTTAAGCAGTTGTAAGAACGAACAGAAAGATCTAACTCTTCAATTGTCATTTCAAGAACTTTTTCTTTCTGATCTTCTTCTTTTTCAACCATAATCTCAGCGTTTTGAGCTTGATCTGTCATCCCTACAAAAATATTCAAATGCTCAGTTAAGATTTTAGCACCTAAAGACACAGCCTCTTCAGGACGGATGCTTCCGTCAGTCCAGACATCAAGAGTTAGTTTGTCATAGTTAGTTACTTGACCGACGCGTGTATTCTCAACTTGATAATTCACACGTGATACAGGTGTATAGATCGAATCAATAGGAAGAACTCCAATTGGTTGATCCTCATTCTTATTGCCCTCTGCAAGAACATAACCACGACCACGTTTAGCAATTAGACGCATATGTAAGTGTGCACCTTTTGCAAGCGTTGCAATGTGAAGATCTGGATTTAATACTTCAACATCGCTATCATGTGTTAAGTCATTTGCTGTTACGACACCTTCACCTTGGATGTCGATTTCAAGGGTCTTCTCTTCATCAGAATAGATTTTAAGAGCAAGCTTTTTTAAGTTCAAAATAATTGTTGTTACATCTTCTACAACACCTTCGATCGTAGAGAACTCATGTAACACAGAGTCAATTTGAACTGAAGTTACAGCAGCGCCTGGTAAAGAGGAGAGAAGAATACGACGTAAGGAATTTCCTAAAGTGGTACCATAACCACGTTCTAATGGTTCTACCACAAATTTCCCATACTTTGCGTCTTCACTCACTTCAACCGCTTCAATAATTGGCTTCTCAATTTCTATCATTAAACAAACCCTCCTTCAAAACGTCGAACTCCGGTAGACTGCAAGGATTGCCTAACCGGATAACCAGTAGGCAATTCCTAAGCTTTACACCAATTTTGCCAACAGGACCGTTACCGCTCTATCCATTATTGACAAATTAGGAAAATCTATACAAAGATTAATTCCGTTATACTCTACGACGTTTTGGCGGACGACAACCGTTGTGAGGAACTGGAGTAACATCTTTAATCATGTTGACTTCAAGACCTACAGCTTGTAAAGAACGGATTGCCGCTTCACGACCAGCACCAGGTCCTTTAACAGAAACCTCGACAGTCTTCATGCCATGCTCCATAGCTGTTTTACCAGCTGCTTCAGCAGCCATTTGGGCAGCAAATGGAGTTGACTTACGAGAACCTTTGAATCCTAATCCACCAGCACTTGCCCAAGAAATTGTATTACCATGCGTATCTGTGATTGTCACAATCGTATTATTAAACGTTGAACGAATATGAGCAATACCAGTTTCAACATTTTTACGTTGACGACGCTTTGGACGAGTATTCGTTTTCTTAGCCATTTTTTATGCGACCTCCTTTACTACTTTTTCTTATTTGCTACTGTACGACGAGGACCTTTGCGCGTACGAGCATTGTTTTTAGAATTTTGTCCACGAACAGGTAATCCACGACGGTGGCGAATCCCACGATATGAACCAATTTCAATTAGACGCTTAATGTTAAGTGATACTTCACGACGAAGGTCACCTTCCACTCTGTAGCCTTCTACTGCTTCACGAATACGTCCTAATTCTTCTTCTGTTAAATCACGAACGCGAGTATTCTCAGATACACCAGCTTTCGCTAGAATTTCAGACGACTTTGTTTTGCCGATTCCAAAGACATACGTTAGTGAAATCACTACTCGTTTGTCACGCGGAATATCGACGCCTGCGACACGTGCCATGTATAGCACCTCCTTGTTAATTAACCTTGTTTTTGCTTGTGTTTAGGGTTTTCACAAATAACCATTACCGTTCCTTTACGGCGGATAACTTTACACTTTTCACAAATAGGCTTGACTGATGGTCTTACCTTCATTTTTTTTACCTCCTATATGGTACGGAGTGCACTGATAAGAAACCTCTAATCAGGGTAAAGCAGGACAATCTCCGATTATCTTGCTAGTCGCTCTCGCAACGTATTATTTGTATCGATATGTGATTCGTCCACGTGTTAAGTCATAAGGTGATAGTTCAACTGTCACCTTGTCACCAGGAAGAATTCGAATGAAATGCATACGAATCTTTCCAGAAACGTGGGCAAGAATCTTATGACCATTTTCTAGTTCAACACGAAACATTGCATTTGGAAGGGGCTCAATTACCGTTCCTTCCACCTCAATAACATCTTCTTTAGCCATGGGTTCACTCTCCTTCCTTCAGTAAATCAGAGTGTTGCTCTAAAAATTTCGTTATTGCATAACGTAACTTTCCGTTAGTAACACGTCCTGTTTCAATAAAGCTGCTCTTCACTTCATCAGCAATGTAATCAATTAGCTCTAAGTGGTTAATGTTCTTTTTCTTCATGCGGTCTACTTTTCGCTTATCGCCATCAGCAACTTTCACAAAGCGATCATTAACTAATTCAACAATAATGCCTAGTTGCCCTTGATCACGACCTTTTGTAATTATAACGACTTGACCAATCTCCGGAGAACCAGAGTCTTGCATAGACATCATCACCTACATTTAAGCTTTTGTTAAGATTTCATATCCTGATTCTGTAATAGCAATTGTATGCTCAAAGTGTGCACAATTCTTTCCATCAACTGTTACAACAGTCCAGTCATCAGAAAGAGTGCGTACATAACGAGTTCCAGCATTAATCATCGGCTCAATCGCTAAAACCATTCCTGGTTTAAGTCGTGGACCTTTTCCTGGTGGACCATAGTGAGGAATTTGAGGATCCTCATGCAAGTCTTGCCCAACACCGTGCCCAACATACTCACGAACGATCGAATAACCTAATGGTTCTGCATAAGATTGAATAGCATGTGAAATATCTGACAAACGGTTCCCAGGTTTTGCAAACTCTAACCCTTTATAGAGGGAAGTTTCTGTGACGTCAAGTAATTCTTGATCTTTCTCAGAAATCTGGCCAACCGCATAAGTCCATGCCGAATCACCATGATAACCATTATAATAAGCTCCGATGTCAACACTTATGACATCGCCATCTTTAAGCACTCGCTTCCCAGGAATACCGTGTACTAATTCCTCATTTACCGAAGCACAGATACTACCTGTAAACCCATTATAACCTTTGAATGATGGAGTTGCTCCGTGTGTGCGAATTAACTTTTCTGCAATCTCATCGAGTTCTTTCGTAGATATGCCAGGTTGAATATGTTCTTGTAACGCTTGATGCGTTAAAGCAACAATCTTCCCAGCTTCTCGCATGATTTCAACTTCTCTTTCCGTCTTACAAATGATCATGCATGAAGTCCTTTCAAGAGACCATCGATATCTTCAAACACTTTATTTATATCTTGATCACCGTTTATGTCGCGTAAGTACCCCTTCTTTGTGTAGAAATCAACCAGAGGTTTCGCTTGTTTCTGGTTTACTTCAAGACGCTTTTTAACTGTTTCAGGTTTATCATCATCTCGTTGAACCAACTCTTTTCCATCAACATCGCAAACTCCCTCCACTTTTGGTGGATTGAAGATCACATGATATGTTTTTCCGGAAGTAGGTGATACACGACGACCTGTTAAACGATCCAGTAAAAGCTTTTCAGGAACATCTACATTAAGAACGAAATCAATCTTACGCCCCATAGAATCAAGTAAGTCTTCTAGCGCTTCTGCTTGAGCCACCGTACGAGGAAAACCATCTAATAAGAATCCATCTTTACAATCATCCTCTGTTAGACGATCACGAACGATGCCAATTGTTACTTCATCAGGAACCAGTTCTCCCGCATCCATATACGACTTCGCTTTTAAACCAAGCTCTGTTTCGCCTTTCATCGCAGCACGAAACATGTCGCCCGTTGAAATATGAGGTATTCCGTATTCCTTCACAATTCTTTCAGCCTGAGTACCTTTACCTGCACCAGGTAAACCCATTAAAATTAGATTCATTCCATACTCCCTCCATCGCTCCGATTTAACAACAGAAGGCGAACGGGAAGTGATAACTTCCCAGATCCCCTTATTACTTAATAAACCCTTTATAAGAACGTTTAATTAGTTGACTTTCAATTTGCTTCATCGTGTCTAATGCTACACCAACAACGATTAATAATCCAGTACCGCCAATTTGAACAGCTGGTGGTAAATCCATCCACGCTGTAAAGAAAACAGGTATTATGGAAACAGTAGCAAGAAAGAGTGCACCAACAAACGTTAATCGATATAAAATGCGAGTTAAGTAAGTTTGTGTTGTTTTACCGGGACGAATGCCTGGAATGTACCCACCTTGCTTTTTGAGGTTGTCAGCCATTTTTTCCGGATTCACTTGAATAAACGTATAGAAATAAGTAAATCCAATAATCAAGAGTACATATACAACCATACCAATAGGATGAGTATAATCAAATACTCTTGTCACCCACGCAGCAATCTCATTATCTGTTCCGAAAAAACCAGCAACGGTTGGAGGAAAAATGAATAAAGAAAGAGCAAAGATGACCGGAATAACACCTGCACCATTAACCTTTAATGGTAGATGAGTTGATTGGCCGCCAACTGGACTTCGACCTACTAAACGCTTCGCATATTGAACAGGTACTTTTCTTAATGCTTGTTGAACAAAGATTACAACAACAACAATCGCCAAAACAGCAAGTGCAATGAGAAGTACAGTAACAATGCTTAAGAACAATTGCTCACCAGCACCTTCAATTTGCGTCGCATAAATTTGGTTAATGCCATTAGGAATCCCAGCTGCAATACCCGCAAAGATAATAATGGAAATACCATTACCTACACCTATTGCGGTAATCTGTTCCCCGAGCCACATAAGAAAAGCAGTACCCGCTGTTAATACTAACGCAATAAATAGATATGTTGGAACACTAGGATTTGGAATTAACCCAGGAAATAATGAATTAAAACCAATAGACATTCCCAACGCTTGGATAAAACCTAATACGATTGTCCCATAACGGGTAAACTGAGCTAATTTACGTCGACCAGCTTCCCCTTCTTTTGCCCATTCAGCAAATTTAGGTACGACATCCATTTGTAACAACTGCACAACAATTGATGCAGTGATGTATGGCATAATACCCATTGCGAAAATCGAAAAGTTCCCTAAAGCTCCACCACCAAACGTATTCAAAAACCCAAATGCATTCGCTTGATCGTGAAAATTAAGAACATCCTTGTTCGCTCCTGGAACAGGAATAAAACTTCCGATACGAAAGACAATGAGCATAAGCAGGGTGAATACGACCTTTTGGCGTAAATCACCCACTCGTATAATGTTGGAGATCGTCCGGAACATTAAATCACCTCAGTTTTTCCGCCGGCAGCTTCGATAGCCTCTACTGCAGATGCTGAAAACTTATGTGCTTTAACAGTTAAGTTTTTCTCAAGTTTACCATTACCAAGAATCTTAATACCGAACTTTACATTTTTCACAGTACCCGTTTCAATAAGAAGTTCTGGAGTTACCTCAGTACCCGCATCAAAACGGTTTAACGTTTCAAGGTTAACTACTGTAAATTCCTTACGTGTTGGGTTTGTGAACCCACGTTTAGGCAAACGACGGTATAAAGGGTTTTGACCACCCTCAAAACCAGGACGTACACCGCCACCAGAACGAGCGTTTTGACCTTTATGCCCTTTACCTGCTGTCTTACCGTTACCAGACCCAATACCACGACCTACACGGTTACGAACTTTACGTGATCCTTCTGCAGGTTTCAACTCATGAAGTTTCATGTCGACACCTCCTCGTATCTATAAATAATCAATTAAGCTTCGATTTCTTTAACAGTTAAAAGGTGAGATACCTTGTTTACCATACCGCGAATCGCAGCGTTATCTTGTTGAACAACCGTTTGGTGCATTTTACGTAAACCAAGTGTATTCACAGTAACGCGTTGGTCTTCCGGGCGTCCGATAAGACTACGAGTGAGGGTAATTTCTAATTTCTTAGCCATTTACTTTCCCTCCTTATCCTAACAGTTCTTCCACGGATTTGCCGCGAAGTTTAGCAACCTCTTCAGCACGTTTTAAACCTTTAAGTCCTTGCATAGTAGCACGAACCATGTTAATAGGGTTATTTGAACCAAGAGATTTTGATAGAATATCACCGACACCAGCTAATTCAAGTACCGCACGAACTGGACCTCCAGCGATGATTCCTGTACCTTCTGAAGCATTTTTAAGCAAGACACGTCCTGCACCAAAATGACCAACAATCTCATGAGGGATTGTTGTACCAACTACTGGTACTTCAATAAGATTTTTCTTTGCATCTTCAACAGCTTTGCGGATCGCTTCTGGTACTTCTTGAGCTTTACCCATACCGAATCCAACATGGCCATTTTTATCGCCAACAACAACCAATGCAGCAAAGCGGAAACGACGTCCACCTTTAACTACTTTCGCTACACGATTGACAGCTACTACTTTTTCTTCAAGTTCCAACGTATTAGGGTCAATACGACGCATTCGTTTTCCCTCCTTTTTTCTTAGAATTGCAATCCAGCTTCTCGAGCTGCATTTGCAAGTGTTGCTACACGTCCGTGATACAAATAACCACCACGGTCAAATACAACTACTTTATGTCCATTTTCAATCGCACGTTTAGCTACGAGTTCACCTACAAGCTTTGCCGCATCAGTTTTCGTTGCATCTGCAGCTATCTCTGAATCAAGAGTAGATGCAGAAGCAAGTGTAACACCATTTACATCATCAATAAGTTGAGCGTAAATATGTTTAGATGAACGGAAAACATTTAGGCGAGGACGTTCAGGTGTTCCTGTAATCGCACGACGAACATGTGCATGTCTCTTCTTACGAGCTACGTTTTTATTACGCTTCGTAATCATTGAACGTCATTCCTTTCCGTGAGTTAGTGATTATTTACCAGTTTTACCTTCTTTACGACGAATATATTCGCCTTCGTAACGAATACCTTTACCTTTGTAAGGCTCTGGCAAACGTACAGAACGGATGTTAGATGCAATTGCACCTACACGCTCTTTATCAATTCCTTTAACAATAACCTTCGTGTTAGAAGGAACTTCGATATCAATTCCTTGTTCAGGAGTGATTTCAACTGGATGAGAGTAACCAACGTTAAGAACAAGCTTCTGACCTGACTTAGTAGCACGGTAACCGACACCGACAAGTTCAAGTGAACGTTCAAAACCTTTTGTTACACCTTCAACCATGTTATTGATCAAACTACGAGTTGTACCGTGAAGTGCACGGTGTTCCTTACTTTCAGAAGGACGCTCAACTGTAACTAGATTCTCTTCAATATTGATTTTCATGTCCTCGTGAAGATTACGCTTAAGTTCGCCTTTAGGACCTTTAACAGTCAAAAGCGTACTATCAAGTGTAATTGTAACTCCACTTGGTACTTCTACTGGCTTTTTACCAATACGAGACATTCTTGTACACCTCCGTTCATTTCAAGGATTTCTTACCAAACGTAAGCTAACACTTCGCCACCAATTTGTTGTTGACGAGCATCCTTGTCTGTCATTACACCTTTAGATGTTGAAACTAATGCGATACCTAGACCACCTAGAACACGTGGAAGTTCACCAGCTTTCGCGTAAACACGAAGACCAGGCTTACTAATACGCTTAAGTCCAGTAATTACACGTTCATTTGTAGCACCATATTTTAAGAAGATGCGAATTACACCTTGCTTGTTATCTTCGATGTACTCATAATCACGGATGAAACCTTCACGCTTTAGGATTTCAGCAACCTCTTTTTTCACCTTTGAAGCAGGTAACTCAAGCTTTTCGTGGTGAACCGTGTTTGCATTACGAATACGAGTAAGCATATCTGCAATTGGATCTGTCATGACCATAATATTTACCTCCTTCCCGTTCTTGGGATTACCAACTAGCTTTTTTCACACCAGGAATTTGCCCTTTGTGAGCAAGTTCTCTGAAGCAAATTCTGCAAAGTTTAAACTTACGTAATACTGAATGAGGACGACCGCAACGTTCACAGCGAGTATATTCTTGTACTTTATACTTCTGTGTGCGTTTTTGCTTTGCAATCATTGATTTCTTCGCCAACGTTATCCCTCCTCTTCGAAACGACTTCGATTATTTTTGAAATGGCATTCCCATTTGAGTTAAAAGTTCACGAGCTTCTTCATCCGTGTTAGCAGTTGTAACGATAACAACATCCATACCACGAACTTTATCGACTTTATCGTAATCAATTTCAGGGAAGATTAATTGTTCTTTAACACCAAGTGTGTAGTTTCCACGACCGTCAAATGCCTTTTTAGATACTCCACGGAAGTCACGTACACGAGGTAGTGATACAGAAATTAATTTATCAAGGAAATCATACATACGCTCGCCACGAAGTGTAACTTTCGCACCGATTGGCATACCTTCACGTAGTTTGAATCCTGCTATTGATTTCTTTGCTTTTGTAACTAATGGTTTTTGACCTGTGATTTCAGTTAATTCTTCAACTGCTTTATCAAGTGCTTTTGCATTCGAAACTGCGTCACCAACACCCATGTTAACAACGATTTTCTCAAGCTTAGGCACACCCATTACAGAAGAATAATTGAACTTCTCAACAAGAGAAGGAACGATCTCACTTGAATACTTTTCTTTTAATCGACTCATACGATTGACCTCCTTTCACACTCTGACTACTTATCTAAAGTTTCGCCAGACTTCTTAGCAATACGTACTTTTTTACCGTTCTCTACCTTATAACCTACACGAGTAGGTTCACCAGACTTAGGATCGATAGGCATAACGTTAGAAGCGTGAATCTGTGCTTCTTGATTCAAGATTCCACCTTGTGGGTTATCTTGAGAAGGTTTAGCATGTTTCTTAACAATGTTTACACCTTCAACAAGTACACGATTCTTCTTCGGGAACGCCTCAAGGATTACACCTTGTTTCCCTTTGTCTTTTCCAGAGATGACCTTAACAGTATCACCTTTTTTGACATGCATATTTGCCATGTTCGCACCTCCTTGACAGGGCCTTTCAATTATCTTCTATTAAAGAACTTCTGGAGCAAGAGACACAATTTTCATGAATTGATTTTCACGAAGTTCACGCGCAACCGGTCCGAAAATACGAGTCCCACGCGGGCTCTTATCATCACGAATGATAACTGCAGCATTTTCGTCAAATTTGATGTATGAACCGTCGTTACGACGAGCACCACTCTTTGTACGAACGATGACCGCACGAACAACGTCACCCTTCTTGACAACGCCACCTGGTGTTGCTTGTTTTACCGAACAAACAATAACATCACCAATGTTAGCCGTTTTACGACCAGAACCACCTAATACTTTAATACAAAGTACCTCACGTGCACCAGAGTTATCTGCAACTTTTAAACGGGATTCTTGTTGAATCATACAAACTTACCTCCCTTCAAACCAAGGTTTCTATTAGATAATAACCGCTTCTTCTACAATTTCAACTAAGCGGAAACGTTTGTCTTTAGAAAGCGGACGAGTTTCCATGATTTTAACAACATCGCCAATCTTAGCGCTGTTATTTTCATCATGTGCCTTCAGCTTTTTAGAGTACTTTACGCGTTTTCCGTATAGACGATCTTTCTTATAAGTTTCGACAAGTACACTAATTGTCTTATCCATCTTATCAGAAACAACACGCCCTGTGTAAACCTTACGTTGGTTGCGTTCCATTTAAGCAAACCTCCTTTTTAGCCGTTGTTAATTCCAAGCTCACGTTCACGCAAAACTGTTTTCGCACGAGCAATTGCTTTACGAACTTCACGAATACGGGCTGGATTATCCAATTGACCAGTCGCTAGTTGAAAGCGTAGGTTAAACAATTCTTCTTTTAGTGATTTCGTCTTTTGCTCAATTTCAGCAGTGGTTAAGTTACGAATATCATTAGCTTTCATTTGCGTCACCACCCACTTCATCGCGTTTTACAAACTTACATTTAACCGGTAATTTATGAGAAGCTAGACGTAAAGCTTCACGAGCAACTTCTTCTGAAACACCAGCGATTTCAAACATAATCTTTCCAGGCTTGACAACTGCTACCCAACCTTCAGGAGCACCTTTACCAGAACCCATTCGAACTTCTAATGGCTTAGCAGTGTATGGCTTAGAAGGGAAAATCTTGATCCAAACCTTACCACCACGCTTCATGTAACGAGTCATTGCAATACGAGCAGATTCGATTTGACGGTTTGTAATCCAAGAAGCTTCAAGCGCTTGTAAACCAAACTCACCGAAATGTACTTCAGTACCGCCTTTTGCACGACCACGCATATTTCCACGATGTTCGCGACGATATTTAACACGTTTAGGCATTAACATAATTAGTTGCCTCCTTCCTCTTTTTTCGTTCCTTTCGTTGGAAGGACTTCACCACGATAAATCCAGATTTTAATACCCAGCTTACCGTATGTTGTATCAGCTTCAGCAGTACCGTAATCGATATCAGCACGAAGCGTGTGAAGTGGAACAGTTCCCTCACTATAATGTTCTGCACGAGCAATATCAGCGCCACCAAGACGACCAGATACTTGGGTTTTAATACCCTTAGCACCAGAACGCATTGTACGTTGGATAGCTTGCTTCATCGCACGACGGAACGAAATACGATTTTCTAATTGACGAGCAATATTTTCAGCAACAAGCTTTGCATCTAAATCTGCTTGTTTGATTTCAAGAATGTTAATGTGTACACGTTTGCCAGTTAATGCATTTAGTGCTTTACGTAACGCTTCAACTTCTGAACCGCCTTTTCCGATCACCATACCTGGTTTAGCAGTAGAAATTGTAATGTTAACGCGATTTGCAGCACGTTCGATTTCTACTTTAGACACAGATGCATCTTTTAAACGTTTTTCAACATATTCACGAATTTTAATATCTTCGTGCAATAAATCAGCATAATCTTTATCAGCGTACCATTTTGACTCCCAGTCACGAATGACACCAACTCGAAGTCCAGTAGGATTAATCTTTTGACCCACGTCTTATCCCTCCTTTTTTTCAGTTACAACTAATGTAATATGACTAGTACGTTTGTTGATACGGCTCGCACGTCCCATAGCACGTGGACGGAAACGTTTTAACGTTACACCTTCATCTACAAACACTTCGCTAATTACAAGGTTGTTTGGCTCCATTTCATAGTTGTGTTCAGCATTCGCAATTGCAGAATTTAAAAGCTTTTCTACAACTGGAGAAGCAGCTTTAGGAGTGTGACGTAAAATAGCCACAGCTTCACCAACCTGCTTGCCACGAATTAAGTCTACAACTAGACGCACTTTACGAGGAGCAATACGAACTTGTTTTGCTACCGCTTTAGCTTGCATAGGATTGACCTCCTCTCTTACTTACCTATTAACGTCTTGTTTTCTTATCATCAGCTGCGTGACCTTTATACGTACGAGTTGGTGCGAACTCACCAAGTTTGTGACCGACCATATCCTCAGAAACATAAACAGGTACGTGTTTACGGCCATCATATACTGCAATTGTATGACCAATAAACTCAGGGAAAATTGTTGAGCGACGAGACCAAGTCTTGATAACTCTCTTATCCTTATCACTGCCTTCGTTCATTACTTCAACCTTTTTCATCAAATGATCATCGACAAAAGGTCCCTTTTTTAAACTACGACCCATGAGAAAACCTCCCTTCGTGATTACCCACGGTTCTAATTAGAACCGTAGTGCAACCCCGTTATTTTTTACGACGACGTACAATATGTTTATCAGACGCTTTGTTCTTCTTACGAGTTTTATAACCAAGTGTTGGTTTACCCCAAGGAGACATAGGAGACTTACGTCCGATTGGTGATCTACCTTCACCACCACCGTGTGGGTGATCGTTAGGGTTCATTACAGATCCACGAACAGTAGGACGCTTGCCTAACCAACGTGAACGACCTGCTTTACCAATGTTAACAAGTTCATGCTCAAGATTACCAACTTGACCGATTGTAGCTCTGCAAGTAGCTAAGATGTAACGAGTCTCACCAGAGTTTAAACGAACAAGAACGTAATCGCCTTCTTTACCTAAAAGTTGAGCTTCAGTTCCTGCAGAACGAACAAGTTGTCCGCCTTTTTCAGGTTTAAGTTCGATGTTATGAATAACAGTACCTACAGGAATATTCTTAAGTGGTAAAGCATTACCAACTTTGATATCCGCTTCAGCTCCTGATTCAATCATCATATCAACTTTAAGACCTTTTGGCGCTAAAATGTAACGCTTTTCTCCATCAACATAGTTGATTAAAGCGATATTAGCCGAACGGTTTGGATCGTATTCGATCGTAGCAACGCGTCCTGGAATTCCATCTTTATTACGCTTGAAGTCAATAACACGGTATTGACGCTTATGTCCGCCACCTTGGTGACGTACAGTTAACTTACCTTGGTTGTTACGTCCGCCTTTTTTGTGTAAAGGTGCAAGTAACGATTTTTCCGGTTTGTCCGTTGTGATTTCTGCAAAGTCTAATACAGACATACCACGACGACCGGCACTGGTTGGTTTATACTTTTTAATCGCCATTTCTATTTCCCTCCTTCGCTAGTATTCTTATACACCTTCAAAGAACTCAAGTTCTTTGCTCTCAGGTGTTAATGTAACGATGGCTTTTTTACGACGAGCTGTGTAACCCGTGTAACGACCAAAACGTTTTGATTTACCTTTGTAATTCATTGTGTTTACTTTGTCAACTTTCACTTCAAAGATTTCTTCGACCGCATCTTTGATTTGAGTTTTATTAGCACGAACATCAACCTCGAATGTGTATCTCTTATCACTCATAAGGTCAGTTGAACGTTCAGTAATCACAGGGCGCTTAATGATATCACGAGCGTTTGACATTACGCAAGCACCTCCTCTACCTTTTCAACGGCATCTTTCGTAATAACAAGCTTATCATGCTTAAGCACATCAAGCACGTTTACATGGTCAGCTGTAACAAACGTTACGCCAGGTAAGTTACGTGCAGATAGAGCAACAGCTTCATTATAATCAGCAGTTACAACTAATGCTTTACGGTCAGCAGATAGGCTAGAAAGAACGGCAGCCATTTCTTTAGTCTTCGGAGCATCGAAAGCTAGGTTTTCTAGCACTACGATTTCCTCAGCTTGCACTTTACTAGAAAGAGCAGATTTAATAGCTAAACGACGAACTTTCTTAGGCAATTTGTAGCTGTAGCTACGTGGCGTTGGGCCAAATACTACACCACCACCTACCCATTGTGGTGAACGGATCGATCCTTGACGTGCACGACCAGTTCCCTTTTGACGCCATGGCTTACGACCGCCACCACGTACTTCAGAACGTCCTTTTGTTTTATGTGTTCCTTGACGAAGAGATGCTTGTTGCATTACTACAGCGTCATGAAGCACACTTGTGTTTGGTTCAATTCCAAATACAGATTCATTTAGTTCGATATCTCCAACTTGAGAGCCTGTTTGGTTAAATAATGCTACTTTCGGCATGATGTGTCCTCCTTTCTTTCAATCTTTATTTTACTTTAACCGCACTTTGGATAGACACATAGCTCTTCTTTGCACCAGGTACATTACCTTTTACTAAAAGAAGGTTGCGATCTGTATCTACTTTTACGATTTCAAGATTTTGAACAGTGATTGTTTCTCCACCCATACGCCCTGGAAGTAATTTTCCTTTGAATACGCGGTTTGGAGCAACTGGTCCCATCGAACCTGGGCGACGGTGATAACGTGAACCATGAGACATCGGTCCGCGAGATTGGTTATGACGCTTAATAGCACCTTGGAAACCTTTCCCTTTCGATGTTCCTGTTACGTCAACTACATCACCTTCAGCGAATGTATCTACCTTAACTTCTTGACCTACTTCATACTCGTCAAGATTTACGTTACGGATTTCCTTGATGAAGCGCTTAGGAGCCGTGTTTGCTTTTGCAGCATGGCCTTCAGCTGGCTTGTTTGTGTTTGCTTTCTTTTGGTCAGCAAATCCTACTTGGATTGCTTCGTAACCATCAGATTGAGCAGTTTTCTTTTGAAGAACCACGTTAGGTTCAGCTTCAATAACTGTTACTGGGATTACTTCACCGTTTTCAGCAAAAACTTGAGTCATGCCAATTTTTCTACCTAAGATTCCTTTAGTCATCCGTTACACCTCCTATTAAAAATCATAATTTTATGCCATTTTTCATATCATAATAATGAGTAATTCTCATTAGTTAAATTTAATGTAAGTACTACAGCTTAATTTCGATATCGACACCAGATGGTAAATCCAAACGCATTAGCGCATCCACAGTTTGTGGTGTTGGATTCACAATGTCAATAAGACGCTTGTGAGTACGCATTTCAAACTGTTCACGAGCATCTTTGTACTTGTGAACTGCACGAAGTACTGTATATACAGACTTTTCAGTAGGAAGTGGAATCGGACCCGATACACTTGCACCTGAACGTTTTGCTGTTTCTACAATCTTTTCTGCAGATTGATCAAGGACTCTATGATCATATGCTTTCAAACGAATGCGAATCTTTTGCTTTGCCATTATAGCCCCTCCTTTATCGTCCATTTTATAAACAGACATACTCCGCGAAAATTTCCTACACCCTGCCATGGCAATGGGGCCGGGTGTGTCAGCAACCTTCCGCATCATCGCTGTCAATGACCAACGTTACACATTATACACATAATTAAAAA
Organism: Halalkalibacter kiskunsagensis; assembly: GCF_037027555.1. NCBI lineage: Bacteria > Bacillati > Bacillota > Bacilli > Caryophanales > Bacillaceae > Halalkalibacter > Halalkalibacter kiskunsagensis. The sequence continues at coordinate 25,600 of NZ_JAXBLX010000027.1, forward strand.
TCAGTGCAAGTGAAAACTTACGCTGATCACACTTTTACTATTATATAGCCTCTTTTATAAAAAATCAACTTCTTTATGCATTGATTCGTTAAGTTTCCTATAGCAAATGTTGTAAACTACAATTAGCACTAATTATTGCATCAAATATAGGAGGTATTATGAAGCAATCTGTACGATTATTATGGATCTTGTCGCTTGCACAGTTTTTTGTCATGCAAGTATGGTTTAATTATTCTTCCATTATTCCCATTATAGAAGTTGAGTGGAATTTATCATCTAGTGAGTCTGGTCTTATCCTAGCTTTTTTTCATATAGGATATGTTTTGGCTATTATTTTCTATAGTTTTTTGATTACGGCATACAACCCAAAGTATTCCTTTGTTTTCGGTGCATTTCTAGCTGGTATATCTGGTATTGTTTTTGCTTTATTTGCAGAAGGTTTCTTAACAGCTCTAGTACTAAGAACGTTATCCGGTATCGGAGTAGCTGGTATCTATGTTCCGGGAATGAAAATCGTAGCAGATATATTTTCCGTTGAAAAGCGTGGACGAGCCCTTGGCATTTATGTCGGGTCTTTAGTTGTTGGATCAGGGAGCTCGTTACTTATCTCTGGCTTATTTGTAAAGTTGATAGGTTGGCAAGGGATCATTTTAGTAACATCTTCACTTTGTATTGTTGCAGCTATGTTAATTATGACAATTCGTATTCCTTCATCTATTAAGATAGAAGGAACTAAGTTAACTTTTGCGAAAATAAAAAGTGTCTTTAAAAAAAAGAACTTACTTATTAATGGCGGCTACACATGTCATTGTTGGGAATTATATGCCATGTGGTCTTGGATCGGTCCCTTTCTCGTCTTTTATTTTAGTAATCACGGATACGAGGGTGATGTCGCCATTAAATTAGGAAATACAACCGGTGCTTTAATTATTATTGTTGGAGGCATTGCCACCTATATAGGAGGTCGTCTTTCTGATAGGTTTGGTCGTGGACAAACTGCATCTGCTTTTCTAGTTATTAGCATTACTTGTTCACTCATCATAGGGTGGCTTACATTTGTCCCTGTTATTGTTATGTTAGTGATTGCGTTTATTTATGGATTCACAATTGTAGCTGACTCACCCATTTACAACACAGCAATCAGTGAAGTGACTGATCCTGAATTGTTAGGAATTGCATTAGGGATTCAATCAGTATTAGGATTTAGTGCTACAATCTTTGCTCCTTTAATCTTTGGAATTTTCTTAGATCACTATTCTTGGGGGATCGCTTTTACAGCAATTGGAGTGGTTACGATTTTAGCCCCAATTTGTTTGTATGTTCTAGTTAGAGAGAGGAATAGTAACGTTAATACATAGTTCTAAATACAATAAATTATTGAAAAGAATGGTTTAGTGATAGAGGTATGAACCTGGTAGAGAGTTTTTTCTCTCTTAGATGACCTACGTTCCTCTATAAATGCTTTTTGGTCATCATTATCCCCTTTTGATGACCTTATGATTACTTTTCTCACAATTTCATGGCGTCACAGTACCATATCTAGCATCAAATCAGATATCAATTAAACAGAAATAAAAGCCAAAAAACCACCTCGAGAAATTCGAGGTGGTTCGTTATTGTTATTACTTTTGAATTGAAGCAACAACGCCGGCACCAACAGTACGTCCACCCTCACGGATAGAGAACTTAGTACCTTCTTCGATAGCGATTGGAGCGATAAGCTCAACCGTCATTTCGATGTTGTCACCAGGCATAACCATCTCAACGCCTTCTGGAAGGTTACAAATTCCAGTTACGTCAGTTGTACGGAAGTAAAACTGAGGACGGTAGTTAGAGAAGAATGGAGTGTGACGTCCACCTTCTTCTTTAGAAAGAACATAAACTTCAGCTTTGAAGTTTGTGTGTGGAGTGATAGTACCAGGCTTAGCAAGTACTTGTCCACGTTGTACTTCATCACGAGCTACCCCACGAAGAAGTGCTCCGATGTTGTCTCCAGCTTCAGCATAGTCAAGAAGCTTACGGAACATTTCAACACCAGTACAAGTAGTTGATTTAGGCTCTTCAGTAATACCGATGATGTCGATTGTGTCACCAACGTTAAGTTGTCCACGCTCAACACGACCAGTAGCAACTGTACCACGACCAGTGATTGAGAATACATCCTCAACTGGCATCATGAATGGCTTTTCTTTGTCACGCTCAGGAGTTGGGATGTAAGAATCTACAGCATCCATAAGCTCGATGATTTTAGCTTCCCAATCAGCGTCGCCTTCTAAAGCTTTAAGAGCAGAACCTTGGATAACAGGAATGTCATCACCAGGGAAGTCGTACTCAGAAAGTAAATCACGAACTTCCATTTCTACTAACTCAAGAAGTTCTTCATCGTCAACCATGTCACACTTGTTCATGAATACAACAAGGTATGGAACACCAACTTGACGTGATAATAGGATGTGCTCACGAGTTTGTGGCATTGGACCATCAGCAGCAGATACTACTAGGATTCCTCCATCCATTTGTGCAGCACCAGTGATCATGTTTTTAACATAGTCAGCGTGTCCTGGGCAGTCAACGTGTGCATAGTGACGAGAGTCAGTTTCATACTCAACGTGTGCAGTTGAGATTGTGATTCCACGCTCACGCTCTTCTGGAGCACCATCGATAGCGTCATACGCCATTGCAGTACCTTTACCAGATTTTTTAGCTAATACTGTTGTAATTGCAGCAGTAAGTGTAGTTTTACCGTGGTCAACGTGTCCAATTGTACCAATATTGGCATGTGTCTTGGAACGGTCGAATTTTTCTTTAGCCATGATTCATTTCCTCCCTTAATTGAACATAAGTATAATTTAAGAATTTTTTATGGATAAGAAAGGTGAAAGATCGAAACGAAATTCACACCTTTCTTAGCTTACAACAAAAAGACATTAGAAACAATTATAAACAAATATTATTGTCCAGTTTGTTTCTTAATAATCTCTTCAGAAACACTCTTTGGAACTTCTTCATAATGATCAAAGAACATTGAATACGTTCCGCGTCCTTGTGTACGTGAGCGAAGTGAAGTTGCGTAACCAAACATTTCAGCTAAAGGTACAAATGCTTTAACGATTTGAGCGTTACCACGTGCTTCCATTCCGTCAACACGTCCACGACGTGCAGTAACGTCACCCATTACATCGCCCATGTACTCTTCAGGTACAACAACCTCAACTCTCATCAATGGCTCAAGTAACACTGGTGCACATTTTGATTTAGCGTTTTTAAGTGCCATTGAAGCGGCAATTTTAAACGCCATTTCACTAGAATCGACATCATGGTAAGAACCATCATATAACTTAGCTTTAATATCGATAATAGGATAGCCAGCAACCATACCATTAACTAGAGATTCTTCAACCCCTTGTTGAACAGAGTTAATGTATTCACGAGGAACAGATCCACCAACTACTGCATTTTCAAATTCAAATCCTGCTCCTTCTTCGTTAGGAGAGAATTCAATCCATACGTGACCAAATTGTCCACGACCACCAGATTGACGGACGAATTTACCTTCAACTTGAGCCGATTGACGAATTGTTTCACGATATGAAACTTGAGGAGCACCAACGTTAGCTTCAACTTTAAACTCACGCTTCATACGGTCAACAATGATATCAAGGTGAAGCTCACCCATACCAGAAATAATCGTTTGACCTGTTTCTTCGTTAGTCTCAGTACGGAAAGTTGGATCTTCTTCAGCAAGCTTCGCTAAAGCCATACCCATTTTATCTTGGTCAGCCTTTGATTTAGGCTCAACTGATAATGAAATAACTGGCTCAGGGAAATCCATAGATTCCAGAATTACAAGACTCTTTTCATCACATAGAGTATCCCCAGTTGTTGTATCTTTCAAACCTACAGCCGCCGCAATATCACCAGAGTAAACCGTAGAGATTTCCTCACGTGAATTTGCATGCATCTGTAAAATACGTCCAACGCGCTCACGCTTGTCTTTCGTAGAGTTCTTAACATAAGAACCTGAATCTAGTGTTCCTGAATAAACACGGAAGAAAGTAAGTTTTCCAACGTAAGGGTCAGTCATAACCTTAAACGCTAGTGCTGAGAATGGTTGATCATCACCAGACTCACGAATTACTTCTTCATCACTATCAGGTACAATACCTTTGATAGCTGGAACATCTAAAGGTGATGGAAGGTAATCAAGAACTGCGTCAAGCATAAGTTGAACACCTTTGTTCTTAAATGCCGATCCACAAATTACTGGGTAGAACTCAACGTTACAAGTACCTGTACGGATTGCAGCTTTAAGTTCTTCCTTTGTGATCTCTTCACCTTCTAAGTACTTCATTGTTAACTCTTCATCAAGTTCAGCCACAGCTTCTACAAGTTGCTCATGTAGTTCTTGAGCTTTATCCTTGTACTCTGCAGGAATTTCTTTTGCTTCCGTACGAGTACCAAGGTCATCTTCGTAGAAGTAAGCGACCATTTCAACAAGGTCAATGATTCCTTCGAAATCATCTTCTGCACCAATTGGTAATTGGATTGCATGCGCATTCGCTTGAAGACGTTCACGAAGAGTACCTAAAGAATAAAGGAAATCTGCACCTGTCTTGTCCATTTTGTTTACAAATACGACACGTGGCACACCATAAGTAGTAGCTTGGCGCCAAACTGTTTCTGTCTGAGGCTCAACTCCAGATTGAGCATCAAGTACTGCTACAGCTCCGTCCAACACACGTAATGAACGTTCTACTTCTACAGTGAAATCTACGTGTCCAGGTGTATCAATGATATTAATACGGTGATCTTTCCAAGAAGCTGTTGTTGCAGCAGAAGTGATCGTGATTCCACGCTCTTGCTCCTGTGCCATCCAGTCCATTTGAGATGCACCTTCATGAGTTTCACCAATTTTATGGATACGTCCTGTGTAGAAAAGAACACGTTCAGTTGTTGTTGTTTTACCGGCATCGATGTGAGCCATGATGCCGATATTACGTGTATCTTTTAAGGAGAACTCTCTTGCCATAGGGTATTTCTCCTTCCTGATTCAATCAATTTATTTAGTATGATATAAATCCTACCAGCGATAGTGAGCGAATGCTTTGTTCGCTTCTGCCATCTTGTGAGTATCTTCACGCTTCTTAACAGCAGAACCTGTGTTGTTTGCTGCATCAAGAATTTCATTAGCTAGGCGTTCTTCCATCGTTTTCTCTCCACGAGCACGTGAATAACTTACTAACCAACGAAGTCCTAAAGTCGTACGACGTTCAGGTTTCACTTCGATTGGCACTTGATAGTTAGCACCACCGACACGACGAGCTTTAACTTCAAGAACAGGCATAATGTTTTTTAGAGCTTGATCGAAAACTTCCATAGGATCGTTTCCGCTACGTTCTTTAACAAGGTCAAATGCATTGTAAAGAATCGTTTGTGCTTTACCACGTTTTCCATCCTCCATAATACGGTTGATCAAACGTGTAACAAGCTTCGACTTATAAATTGGATCTGGTAATACGTCGCGACGAGCGACTGGTCCTTTACGAGGCATAATTTACCCTCCCTTCAACTTTTAATAGATTACTTTTTAGCTTTTGGACGTTTCGTTCCATATTTAGAACGACCTTGCATACGGTTTTGAACCCCAGCCGTATCAAGTGCACCACGTACGATGTGATAACGAACCCCTGGTAAATCCTTTACACGTCCACCACGGATAAGTACAACACTGTGCTCTTGAAGGTTGTGACCGATCCCTGGGATGTAAGCTGTTACCTCAATTTGGTTTGTCAAACGTACACGAGCATATTTACGAAGTGCTGAGTTCGGCTTCTTTGGAGTCATTGTACCAACACGAGTACATACACCACGCTTTTGTGGAGATGAAAGATTAGTTTGAGACTTTTTAAAGCTGTTGAACCCTTTGTTAAGAGCTGGTGAATCAGACTTCTTAACTTTCGCAACACGACCTTTACGAATTAATTGATTAATTGTAGGCATTTTGTTTCCTCCTCTCTTCGATTAATTAAGACCACTGATCCTGGTGGATCATCTTTAGGCAAAAGGAAAGTTTTTGCCAAACGGGAAACTCCGGATGGCAAAAACACAATTACTTCCTTAAAGCAACAGTGGCTGCACCGACTTCAATTCCACAAGCTTTTCCAAGCTTCTTCATTGAGTCGACATATAAAAGTGGTATATCTTTGGTCTTAGCTAATGCTTCAACTTTGTATACTACGTGGTATTCGGCATCTTTTGCAATAAGAACTTCAGAGACAATACCATCATCAAGCGCCTTAAGCGTTTGTTTGGTACCTATAACTAGATCTTTTGCCTGTAAGACTTTTTCATAAGACATGTTTCATCCTCCAAAGCAACAGGTTTTCTCAGGCACACTTTGATATATTATCACCCTTTAGTAACGAATGTCAACATCTTTATGAAAATCATTCGTGAGTGAGCACTTCTTCTCCAACTTTAACTTCCTCGGTAGATTCAACAGCAACCTCATCGTACTCAGAAGTAATGTTTATATGACGATAACGCGGCATTCCAGTTCCAGCTGGTACAAGCTTCCCAATGATAACATTCTCTTTTAGACCAAGTAATTCATCTCTCTTACCTTTAATCGCAGCATCTGTTAAGACACGTGTTGTTTCTTGGAACGATGCAGCGGATAAGAATGAGTCTGTTTCAAGTGATGCTTTTGTAATACCAAGTAAAACAGGTTTCCCGGTTGCAGGACGCTGTCTATCAAGAAGGACCTTTTTGTTCTCATCGTTAAACTGTTGAATTTCAATAAGCGAACCTGGCAATACATTTGTTTCACCCGCATCGACAACGCGCACTTTACGAAGCATTTGGCGAACCATTACCTCTACGTGCTTATCGCCAATTTCAACCCCTTGCATACGATAAACTTTTTGTACTTCGCGAAGTAAGTACTCTTGTACGCCACTCATACCTTTAACTTTTAGCAACTCTTTAGGGTCAATGGAACCTTCTGTAATAGGCTCACCAAACTTAACAAAGTCACCAATGGAAACTTTAATTCTAGCACCGTATGGAATCGCATAATTCTTCGTTTCCATTTCACTTCGAATCGTGACCTCACGCTTATCTCCTTCTTTGAAATCAATAACTTCACCATCAATTTCAGAGATAACCGCTTGCCCTTTAGGATTACGTGCTTCAAATAATTCTTGGATACGCGGAAGACCTTGTGTAATATCATCACCGGCAACCCCACCCGTATGGAAGGTACGCATTGTAAGCTGTGTTCCAGGCTCACCGATTGATTGAGCAGCGATAATCCCAACCGCTTCCCCAACTTCTACGTCACTACCAGTAGCAAGGTTACGTCCGTAACACTTCTTACATACACCATGGCGAGTATCACACGTAAATACAGAACGAATCGTTACTTCTTCTACGCCTGCTTCAATAATCGTTCTAGCAATATCTTCATGAATCAATTCATTTTTACTAATCAACACTTCACCCGTTTCAGGATGTTTAAGTGTCTTAAATGCAACACGACCAACAAGACGATCGTATAAATTCTCAATTACTTCATTGCCTTCTTTAATCGCTTGAACAGCTAAGCCACGGTCCGTACCACAATCATCTGAGCGAACAATGACATCTTGCGCAACATCAACAAGTCGACGAGTAAGGTAACCTGAATCGGCAGTCTTAAGCGCCGTATCAGCAAGTCCTTTACGCGCACCATGAGTCGAGATAAAGTACTCGAGTACTGTTAACCCTTCACGGAAACTTGATTTAATTGGAAGCTCAATGATTCGACCAGACGGGTTAGCCATAAGACCACGCATACCGGCAAGCTGCGTAAAGTTTGATGCGTTACCACGAGCACCAGAGTCACTCATCATGAAGATCGGGTTACTTCGATCAAGCGTACCCATTAACTTACTTTGAATAACATCCTTCGCTTCACTCCATACAGAGATAACTCGATCATAACGCTCTTCCTCTGTGATTAGACCACGACGGAATTGCTTTAGAATCTTCTCAACCTTCTGTTCAGCTTCTGTAAGAATTTCTTTCTTTTCCGCTAATACGACGATGTCGGCAACCCCTACTGTTATACCTGCTCTAGTTGAGTGTTTAAATCCTAGTTCTTTCATACGGTCAAGCATTTTAGATGTTTCCGCAATCGCAAACTTTTTGAACACTTCAGCAATGACGTTACCTAAGAACCCTTTCTTAAACGGCAAAACAAGTTCGTTGTTTAAGAAATGTTCTTTCACATTTGTCGTACTAGGAACAATGTACTTTTCTGGTGTTTCTTCTTCCAAATTGTACATTGTCGGCTCATTAATATATGGGAATGTTTCCGGTAATATTTCATTAAAGATTAGTTTACCAACTGTTGTTAACAACAGCTTATCTGATTGATCTTCGCGGAATGTTGGTTTGTTAAGCGATGCTACTGGAACAGCAACTCGACTGTGCAAATGAACATATCCATTTTGATAGGCAATCAATGCTTCATTTGTATCCTTAAAAATAGATCCTTCGCCTTTTGCATCTACTCGTTCCAATGTTAGATAGTAGTTACCAAGGACCATATCTTGAGATGGTGTAACAACTGGCTTTCCGTCTTTTGGATTCAAAATATTTTGAGCTGCAAGCATTAAAATACGCGCTTCCGCTTGTGCTTCTGCTGACAATGGAACGTGGACAGCCATTTGGTCTCCATCAAAGTCTGCATTATAAGCAGTACAAACAAGTGGATGAAGTTTAATCGCACGACCTTCAACAAGAGTTGGCTCAAATGCCTGAATACCAAGACGGTGAAGAGTAGGAGCACGGTTCAATAAGACCGGATGCTCACGAATTACTTCTTCTAACACATCCCATACTTCCGGTTGAACTCGTTCCACTTTCCGCTTTGCACTCTTAATATTATGAGCAAGGCCCTTGCTAACAAGCTCTTTCATAATAAATGGTTTAAAGAGCTCAAGCGCCATTTCCTTCGGTAATCCACACTGATACATTTTTAGGTTAGGACCTACTACGATAACGGAACGACCAGAATAGTCAACACGTTTACCAAGTAGATTTTGACGGAAACGCCCTTGTTTCCCTTTCAACATATGCGAAAGAGACTTAAGCGGACGGTTCCCCGGTCCTGTAACAGGACGGCCACGACGACCATTATCAATTAACGCATCAACTGCTTCTTGAAGCATACGCTTTTCATTTTGAACAATGATATTCGGTGCCCCTAAATCAAGAAGGCGCTTCAAGCGGTTGTTACGGTTAATAACTCGACGGTAAAGGTCATTTAAATCAGATGTTGCAAATCGTCCACCATCTAGTTGGACCATCGGACGAAGCTCTGGTGGGATAACAGGAAGAACATCAAGAACCATCCAAGATGGTTCATTGCCAGAGTTACGAAACGCTTCTAATACTTCTAGTCTTTTAATCGCACGTGTACGACGTTGACCTTGAGCAGTTACTAGTTCTTCTTTTAAAAGCCCTACTTCCTTCTCTAAATCAATGTCAGCAAGTAGCTTTCGAATCGCTTCAGCACCCATTTGGGCATTAAACGAACGACCATACTTATCACGGTATGTACGATACTCTTTTTCAGAAAGAAGCTGCTTTTTCTCAAGCGGCGTATCACCTGGGTCTGTTACAACGTAAGAAGCAAAATAAATTACTTCCTCAAGTGAACGCGGAGACATGTCAAGGACAAGTCCCATACGACTTGGAATTCCTTTGAAATACCAAATATGTGATACAGGTGCAGCGAGTTCAATATGCCCCATACGCTCACGACGAACCTTTGCACGAGTCACTTCTACCCCACAACGGTCACATACAACACCTTTGTACCGAACACGCTTATACTTTCCGCAATGACATTCCCAGTCTTTTGTTGGACCGAAAATACGTTCACAGAAAAGCCCATCCTTTTCAGGCTTTAACGTACGATAATTGATTGTTTCAGGCTTCTTAACTTCCCCTCTTGACCAAGAGCGGATTTTGTTTGGTGAAGCAAGACCAATTTTCATATATTCGAAGTTGTTTACATCTATCAAGGGGCTAACCTCCCTTTTCGTTTCCATGTCTAATCGAGCACGTGACTGTAATAACGTAAAAATCCGTTCATATACAAAGTAGACAGCTTGAGGGAACTAGCCTTTACTAGCTCCCAAGCTTTATTTATGCTTTTGATTCACTTGTTTCGAAGTTTAAATTTAACTTTTCACTTGTTTGTTCATCTTCGTCATCAAGTTCTCTCATTTCAATTTCTTCCTCGTTACTTGAAAGCATCTTCACATCCATACCTAAGGATTGAAGTTCTTTAATAAGTACTTTAAATGATTCTGGTACACCTGGTTCAGGAACATTTTCTCCTTTAACGATCGCTTCATACGTCTTAACACGTCCAACAACATCATCGGATTTAACAGTTAAGATTTCTTGAAGCGTGTAGGCAGCTCCATAAGCTTCAAGTGCCCATACTTCCATCTCTCCAAAACGCTGGCCACCAAACTGTGCTTTACCACCGAGAGGCTGTTGCGTTACTAGTGAATATGGACCAGTTGAACGAGCATGTAACTTATCATCGACCATGTGCGCAAGTTTGATCATATACATAATCCCGACAGACACACGGTTATCAAAAGGTTCACCCGTACGACCATCATATAAAACCGTCTTTCCATCACGCGCCATACCTGACTCTTCAATCGTTGACCAAACATCTTCCTCGTTAGCACCATCGAATACTGGTGACGCAACATGGATACCTAATTTTCTAGCAGCCATTCCTAGGTGAAGCTCTAGTACCTGACCGATGTTCATACGAGATGGTACACCTAATGGATTTAACATGATATCAATTGGCGTTCCGTCTGGTAAATAAGGCATATCTTCTTCAGGAAGAATACGCGAGATAACACCTTTATTTCCATGACGTCCGGCCATCTTGTCACCTTCATGAATTTTTCGCTTTTGTACGATGTAAACACGAACCAATTGGTTCACTCCTGGTGGCAACTCATCTCCATCTTCACGATTAAAGATCTTCACATCAAGAACAATTCCATCTCCACCATGCGGTGCTCGAAGCGACGTGTCACGTACTTCACGAGCCTTTTCACCGAAGATTGCATGCAAAAGACGCTCTTCAGCCGTTAGTTCTGTTACCCCTTTAGGTGTAACCTTCCCTACGAGAATGTCGCCATCTTTCACTTCAGCACCTGTACGAATAATTCCACGCTCATCAAGATTCTTAAGAGCATCTTCCCCTACATTCGGGATGTCACGTGTAATTTCTTCAGGTCCAAGCTTTGTATCACGAGCTTCTGATTCATATTCTTCAATATGAACAGATGTATACACATCATCTTTTACAAGACGCTCACTTAAAATGATCGCATCCTCATAGTTATAACCATCCCATGTCATGAAACCAACCATAACATTACGTCCAAGTGCCATTTCACCAAGTTCCATAGATGGACCGTCAGCTAAAATTTCACGTTTCGTAACAACGTTTCCTTCTGCTACAATTGGTCGTTGGTTATAGCTAGTTCCTTGGTTCGAACGGATGAACTTTTGTAACTTATATTTATCAAGGTCACCTTTTACTTCCTTGCCATCAATTTCTTCAAGGCGGCGAACCCAAATTTCTTTTGCTGTTACACGTTCTACGATCCCTTTGCTTTTTGAAACAATCGCTGCACCTGAATCCCTTGCAGATACATGCTCCATACCGGTACCGACAATTGGAGCTTCTGGTACAAGCAACGGAACTGCTTGACGTTGCATATTCGCTCCCATTAAAGCACGGTTAGAGTCATCGTTTTCTAAGAATGGAATACAAGATGTCGCAGCAGAAACAACTTGTTTTGGCGATACATCCATATAATCTAAACGTTCACGAGGTACAACAGTGTTTTCCCCACGGAAACGAGCGATGATATTATCATCAATGAATGAGCCATCGTCATTAAGGCGTGCATTCGCTTGTGCGACAACATAGTTGTCCTCTTCATCTGCAGTTAAATAATCAATCTGAGAAGTTACTTTCCCTGTATCAGGATCAACTCGGCGATACGGTGTCTCCATAAACCCAAATTCATTTACTTTTGCATAGGAAGAAAGAGAGTTAATCAAACCAATGTTTGGTCCCTCTGGTGTTTCAATCGGGCACATACGTCCATAGTGGGAGTAGTGAACATCTCGAACTTCAAAGCCCGCACGTTCACGTGTTAAACCACCTGGTCCAAGTGCCGAAAGACGACGTTTATGCGTTAATTCAGCTAACGGGTTCGTTTGGTCCATGAACTGAGATAACTGCGAGCTACCAAAGAACTCTTTGATCGATGCGATAACAGGGCGGATATTAATTAACGCTTGCGGCGTAATCATATTAGGGTCCTGGATCGACATCCGCTCACGAACAACTCTTTCCATACGGGATAAACCGATACGGAATTGATTTTGCAAAAGTTCTCCTACAGAACGAAGACGACGATTTCCGAGATGATCAATATCATCAGTACCACCGACACCGTGTAATAGATTAAAGAAGTAGTTAATAGCTGCAATAATATCAGATGGTGTAATATGCTTCACATCACGTTCAACCATTGCATTCCCAATCACTCGAATCGTTTGTTCCCCATCTTGATCGTTAGGAGCATAAATTTTAATTGATTGCAATGCAATCTCGTCATCATTTACAACACCGCCAGACGCGCGCACATGACGGAATCCTACATTGTTTTCAATGTAAGGCAGGATACGATCGAGTGTACGACGATCTAGCAACGTCCCTTCTTCAGCGATTACTTCTCCTGTTTCAGGGTCTACTAATGTTTCTGCTAGACGTTGATTAAATAAACGATTTTTAATATGAAGTTTCTTGTTAATCTTGTAACGACCAACATTCGCTAAGTCATAGCGTTTCGGGTCAAAGAAACGTGAATCCAAAAGACTTTTTGCATTTTCAACAGTTGGTGGTTCTCCAGGGCGAAGACGCTCATAAATTTCAAGTAGCGCTTTCTCTGTACCGTCTGTATTGTCTTTTTCTAACGAGTTACGAAGATATTCATCTTCTCCTAATAAATCAATGATCTCTTGATCAGATCCAAAACCTAATGCACGCAAAAGAACCGTCACTGGTATTTTTCTTGTGCGGTCGATACGAACGTAAACGATATCTTTAGCGTCTGTTTCAAGCTCTAACCACGCACCCCGATTCGGGATAACAGTAGCTGTAAATCCCTTTTTACCGTTTTTATCCGTTTTTTGACTGTAATATACACTTGGCGAGCGTACGAGCTGAGATACAATAACACGTTCTGCGCCATTGATCACAAACGTACCTGTCTCAGTCATCAATGGAAAATCTCCCATAAAGACTTCTTGCTCTTTTACTTCTCCAGTTTCTTTGTTAATGAGACGAACCTTTACACGTAAAGGCGCAGCATACGTCACATCACGTTCTTTCGATTCATCCACTGGATACTTTGGTTCTCCAAGACTATAGTCAATAAATTCTAGAACTAAGTTCCCTGTGAAGTCTTGAATTGGAGAAATATCTTGAAACATCTCTCTTAGGCCCTCATCAAGAAACCACTGATAGGATGCTGTCTGAATTTCGATTAAGTTCGGCAGCTCCAACACTTCGTTAATCCTTGCATAGCTTCTTCGCTGGCGGTGGCGTCCATACTGAACTAGTTGACCTGTCAACTGATTCACCCCTCAAATCTCGCGTTATAGTATCTAAAAATGTTTACTCCTCTATTTCTGCCATTGATAAAAATAGAATGAAATAAAACATTTTTATCGATTAAGCAAAACTCGCACACTCAATATGTACGGACGTTAAAAGAAAGCTCGATTTCTTTCTCTTAACGAAAAATAGGTAACAAACTTCATTCGATTATATTAGTATAACCACTATTAAACATCGTTATTCAAATATTTCCACTTGACTTTCCTAAAAAAACACGATCTAAAAATAGGTAGTTATACGCATTAAATAACAATATCACAAAAGACAAGTACGGTCAATCTTTTTTTGCTTTAATAATATAGTAGCCTTTTTTCTTTACAACCACTTCTACTTCTTGAAAGAGACTTTGTAATTTTTCAATAGCCGATGGTGCCCCTTGTTTCTTCTGAATAACAATCCAGAGCTCCCCCTCTTTTTTTAAGTGGTGGAATGATTGTTCAAAAATTGCATGTACCACTTTTTTTCCAGCTCGAATCGGGGGATTTGTCACGATTACACTAAAATCTTTTTTTGTAACACTTTCCAAACAGTCACTTTTGTAAATCATCACATTGCTAATAGAGTTTCTTTCTGCGTTGCGACAAGCCAACTGTAACGCCCTTTCATTCACGTCTACCATATGCACTTGACGATTGTGATCAAGCTTTGCCAACGTCAAGCCAATCGGACCATACCCACAACCAACATCTAAAAAATCACCTTCCGTAGCCGGGATAACAAATGATTCAACTAATAACTTACTACCAAAGTCTACCTCTTTTTTAGAAAAAACCCCGCGATCTGAATAAAAGCGAAAGGACATTTCCCTTAATGTGAACGTCCAATCACGCTCGTCACTTTCTACTCCCGGGTTCGCTGAATAATAATGTTCAGACACACAATCACCCCTTTTCTAAGTATTTCCTCTCCATTATAACCAAGTAACCACCTACTTGAGTCTTCCATCTTTGTATTTACTTGCAATCACAAATCGATCTATAACAACTTGAAAAAAAGGACCCGCATAAGCGAGTCCTTCTTATTTAATACTATTACTTAACTTCTACAGATGCGCCAGCTTCTTCAAGCTTAGCTTTGAACTCTTCAGCTTCATCTTTAGAAACGCCTTCTTTGATTGGAGCAGGAGCACCATCAACAAGACCTTTCGCTTCTTTAAGACCAAGACCTGTGATTTCACGAACAACTTTGATAACGTTGATTTTAGAACCACCAGCAGATGCAAGAATAACATCAAATTCAGTTTGCTCAGCAGCACCAGCGTCTCCACCAGCAGCAGCTACAGCTACAGGAGCAGCAGCAGTTACACCAAATTCTTCTTCAATAGCTTTTACTAGGTCATTAAGTTCTAAAACAGTCATTTCTTTAACCGCTTCAATGATTTGTTCTTTAGTCATTTTAAAATCCTCCTATTTATTGTTTTATTTTAATTTCGTTTGTTAACAATCAAGATGCTAAGATGCTCTTAAGCACCTTGCTCTTCTTTTTGTTCTGCAACAGCCTTTGTAACCAATGCAAAACCACGAACTGGAGCTTGAAGTACGTTTGCAAGCATTGAAAGTAGTCCTTCGCGTGATGGAAGTTCAGCAAGAGCTTTCACTTCTGCAACAGTCGCAACTTGTCCTTCAATGACACCCGCTTTAATCTCAAGCGCTTCATGCTTTTTAGCAAATTCGTTAATGACCTTAGCAGGAGCAATAACATCCTCTGTACTAAATGCAATCGCTGTAGGACCTACAAGTTGCTCATCAAGAGCAGTTAGTTCCGCCTCAGCAGTCGCACGACGCGCAAGCGTGTTCTTGTAAACCTTGAACTCAACACCAGCTTCACGAAGTTGCTTACGAAGTTCTGTCACTTCAGCAACCGTCAATCCGCGGTAATCGACTACAACCGTTGATTTACTATCACGTAGTTTCGTCGCAATGTCCGATACTACTTGCTTTTTTTGTTCTAATACGCTCATCCTTACACCTCCTATGGTTTTTCTACCATACCGTTAAAAGAAGCATATAAAAAGCCCCCATGTAGACATGAGGGCATACAAACACAGATCACTGTATCTATTGCTTACCTCGGTAGGAGATTAAGTGTTTCTCACACACCTACTGTCTACGGTATGACATTCAATTTTAATGCGTCTTGTGTAAGACACCCTTAAGAGTATACAGACACAAGACCTATATGTCAATCATTATTTTGCAAGCGCAGTTGCATTTACACGAACTCCAGGTCCCATTGTAGAAGCAATCGCTACGTTCTTCATGTACGTACCTTTTGCAGCTGCAGGTTTAACCTTAACAAGAGTTTCAATGATTGTTTTAAAGTTTTCAATAAGCTTTCCAGTTTCAAAAGAAACTTTTCCAATTGGTACGTGGATGTTTCCAGCTTTATCAACGCGGTATTCAACTTTACCAGCTTTGATTTCATTAACAGCTTTCGTTACATCAAATGTTACAGTACCAGTTTTAGGATTCGGCATTAAACCTTTTGGTCCAAGGACGCGACCTAATTTACCTACTTGAGCCATCATGTCAGGTGTAGCAACGATTACATCAAACTCAAACCAACCTTGGTTGATTTTATTAATGAAATCTTCGTCTCCTACATAATCAGCACCAGCAGCTTCTGCCTCTTTTGCTTTTTCACCCTTAGCGAATACAAGTACACGTTGTGTTTTACCTGTTCCGTTTGGAAGAACTACAGCACCACGAATTTGTTGGTCTGCTTTCTTAGGGTCAACACCAAGACGTACAGCTACTTCAACTGTTTCGTCGAACTTTGCCGTCGCTGTTTTCTTTACTAATTCAATAGCCTCTTCTACTTGATACGCAGTTTCACGATCAACAAGTTTCAAAGCATCTGTATATTTTTTACTTTTCTTAGCCATGCTTATTTCCTCCTCGAATGTGGTTTTAGCGGTAATACCTCCCACTTATGAAAGGTTGCGAACCTATCAAATAGGCTGCAACCTTCAGTAACTTACCAATTAGTCTTCAATCACAATACCCATGCTGCGAGCAGTACCTTCAACCATACGCATAGCTGCTTCTACATCAGCTGCGTTAAGATCTGGCATTTTTGTCTCAGCAATCTCGCGTACTTTATCACGCTTCACTGTAGCAACCTTTTTAACATGAGGTTCTCCAGAACCTGACTCGATTCCAGCAACTTTCTTTAAAAGAACAGCTGCAGGTGGAGTTTTCGTGATGAATGTAAACGAACGGTCTTCAAATACTGTGATCTCAACCGGGATAATAAGACCCGCTTGGTCTGAAGTACGAGCGTTGAATTCTTTACAGAATCCCATAATATTTACACCTGCTTGACCTAATGCAGGACCAACTGGTGGCGCTGGATTAGCTTTCCCAGCAGGAATTTGTAATTTAACCATTTTAATAACCTTTTTAGCCACGTGACACACCTCCTTAAAGTCCGTGATGTGGTATCCGGGTGTTTATATTTTCACCCTCCCACTCAAAAAACGGATGCAATGCTTTGTGCACCCGATGGTTCATTTTATGAAACCAATGTCAACCATGAAGATTCTATCATTTCTAACAAAAGATATCAAGTTTTTTTTAATTAAATCTTTTCGACTTGATTAAAGTCCAATTCCACTGGCGTTTCACGACCAAACATATTAACATGAACTTTTAGCTTTTGCTTATCCATTTGAATCTCTTCAATTGACCCAACGAAGTTAGCAAAAGGACCTTCCTTCACTTTAACAGATTCTTTTACTTCAAAATCAATTTCCGCCTTAGGTTGCTCTACACCCATTTGTTTCAAAATAGATTCAACTTCTTCTTGAAGAAGCGGTGTAGGCTTAGATCCTGCACCTGAAGATCCAACAAACCCTGTTACTCCTGGTGTGTTTCTCACAACA
Source organism: Halalkalibacter kiskunsagensis (assembly GCF_037027555.1). NCBI lineage: Bacteria > Bacillati > Bacillota > Bacilli > Caryophanales > Bacillaceae > Halalkalibacter > Halalkalibacter kiskunsagensis. The sequence goes on from NZ_JAXBLX010000027.1 coordinate 43,269, forward strand.
TACCAAGAATCATCAGTCATGATCATTTCAACAATGACATAACCAGGAAAAACTTTCTTTGTTACCGTTTTACTTTTGCCGTTTTTCACTTCTGTCTCTTCTTCAACAGGCACAAGCACACGGAAGATCTTATCTGTCATATCCATCGATTCTACACGTTTTTCCAGATTCGTCTTCACCTTATTTTCGTACCCTGAATACGTATGAAGCACATACCAATTTTTTTCCATGTTAACTAGGACGGTTTTGTCCTTCCCTCCTCTTCAATATAGAGCTTGTCTATTACGAAGACAACCTCTAAGCCATTGCATAACTTTTTAAAAGCAATTGTAACGATTACACACAAAAATTACCCGAGCAGGATGCGAACAAGCTCTGAAATTCCATAATCTACAACAAAGAAGAAAACAGAAATAAAAGCCACCGTTCCTATAACAACCCATGTATAACGCGTTAATTCTTTACGATTAGGCCATGATACACGCTTCATCTCTCGTACAACATCTTGAAAAAACTTCCCAATATTTTTCACTCCGCCAGCCAACACAGACACCTCCAGCATCAATCAATATAGACAAATACGTCATTATCTATTCGAAATTATTACATTTTATTGGCAATTCAAACATCATACTAATTACTTTGTTTCACGATGAAGGGTGTGTTCTTGACAAGTCTTGCAGAACTTCTTCATCTCAATGCGGTTACTGTGCGTTTGTTTGCTTTTTTCAGTTACATAATTTCTCGAATGGCAAACATCACATGCTAGTACTACTTTCGTTCGCACGACGCACCTCCACCATTTAAAGTACATACTATCTAAATCTATCATACGCAACATTTCGTGTCAATTATGGGAACAATCTGTAAGATGAGAAAATAGAGGGCGGCACATGTAGAATCTACTTCTATCTAGTAGCACAACCATTTTAGATTATGTACTAGAAGACTTCAGACACTAGCCATGAGCTACCCTCTATCACTTACGATATCGAAACTCCTTTAAGTTCTACATAGCGTTCTAATTTTCGCTTTACTCTCTGTAAGGCATTATCAATTGACTTTACATGACGATTCAAATCAACCGATATCTCTTGATAGGACCTTCCATCTAAATAAAGCATTAATACTTGTCGCTCAAGATCACTAAGAAGTTCACCCATTTTTAATTCAATATCTTCAAACTCTTCTTGATTAATTAACAATTCTTCCGGATCTGTCACACGTGTTCCACAGATTACATCTAGCAAAGTTCGATCAGATTCCTCATCGTATAAAGGCTTATCAAGAGAAACATATGAATTTAAAGGAATATGTTTTTGTCTTGTAGCTGTCTTAATAGCTGTAATGATCTGCCTCGTTATACAAAGCTCGGCAAACGCTTTAAAAGAAGACAGCTTGTCCCCATTAAAGTCACGAACCGCTTTATAAAGTCCAATCATTCCTTCTTGAACAATATCCTCATGGTCAGCACCAATTAAAAAATAAGATCTTGCTTTAGCACGAACAAAATTCTTATATTTATTAATTAAAAACTCTAGCGCACCACTATCACCATTTCGAACAAAAATGACTAATTCATCATCTTCCACTGTGTCATAAATCGGTTTTACCTTGGTTTCTTGAAGGTCCATGCTCACGACAATCCCTCCGACCTTTGCTGTTGTCTAAAGTATAGACCCATTATATAGCACAGTTTTCCAGCTGGTCAACCACGCATCAACGCTGTCGACGCCATTTTTCAAAAATTTCAGCAATTTCATCACTAAGCGGAATTTTTGTCGAATTTCTCCTTTTTTGCGTATTTTGTACTTCTGTGTCGATACCCTTTTCAATCGTTTCTGTTTCAAGTAATAATTCACGTGCAGACTTCCTTAGTGCACCACTTCCAAAGATCAACGATTGCTCAGTGAAATCAGATGTTGCCACGTGGATACGTGTATCAATTCTTTTTAACTCATTTACAAGCTTCTCAATTCGTTCATCTGCTGTCTCATTCTTACGTGTATAAAGGACATCGACACGATGGTTATGGTAGCTCTTCCCTATCCCTTCAACCATATGAGCATCAAAAATTACTTTTACTTTATAACCTGTATAGGCTTGGTACTCAGCCATAGCTTCAACGAGACGATCCCTTGCAAGTCCCAAGTCTTTATCTTTTAATATTCGGAGTTCAGGCCATGCTCCAATCATGTTATAGCCGTCAACAAGTAAGATATCCTTCATCTCACTCACTACCTATTTCATGGCGTCTCCGATACACTTCATACATAAGTAAACTTGCCGCCACCGAGGCATTTAAAGACGTAACGTGACCAACCATTGGGATCTTCACTAGGAAGTCACATTTTTCTTTTACTAGGCGACTTATTCCTTTTCCTTCACTACCAATGACAAGTCCGATTGGCATCGTAAATGTGGCCTTACGATAATCATCAGAACCTAATGCATCCGTACCAGCAAACCAAATGCCACGTTTCTTTAGCTCATCCATTGTTCTTGCTATATTGGTTACTCTGACAACAGGAACATATTCAATCGCCCCTGTTGAAGACTTGGCAACCGTTTGTGTTAGTCCTACTGCACGTCGTTTTGGGATAATCACTCCATGAGCACCTACTGCATCTGCTGTACGTAAGATCGATCCAAGATTATGAGGGTCCTCCACTTCATCTAATATTAGGAAAAATGGATCCTCCCCTTTCTTACTCGCAGCATCAAATAAGTCGTCAATCTCTGCATACTCATATGCAGCAATAGAAGCAACAACACCTTGATGATTATCTGTATCCACAAGCTGTACTAATTTCTTTTTTGGAACATGTTGAATGAGTACACCATTTTCCTTTGCTAACTGAACAACTTTGGTCATTTGCCCTTTTTGCGATCCTTCTGCAATCCAAATTTTATTGATTGAATGACCTGATTTTAGCGCTTCAATAATCGGATTTTTTCCGGTAATAAACTCTTGACTCATTTTCTTTTCCTCCTTTCTTCTGACTTATTTATTCTCTATAATGATAACGGCTTTTTTCATAATTTCATCAAGACGCTCTTCTTCTCCTTGGAAATAATGATATCCTAATAATGCCTCAAAACCAGTTGAATACCGGTATGTATTTAAGTCGGTATTTTTAGGGATTGAACCCGATTTTGCATTTCGTCCTCGCTTAAATATCGCTACTTCTTCATCGGTTAAAAAGCCTTCATCAAGTAGCCCACCCATAATAAACGCTTGAGCTTTTGCTGATACGTACTTCGTTGCCTCAACATGGAGGCGATGCGGCCTAACATTGCCTTTAGCAATGAGATAATAGCGAATATACATATCTAATACCGAATCACCCATGTAGGCAAGCGCTAATGCATTCAATTGCTTGAAATCTACCTCAGCTTCAATGATCTTCATATTATCCTCGTTTCCAACGAACACCTTGTGCCGTATCCTCTAAAACAATGCCTTGTTCTTTTAATTCATCACGAATTTGATCTGCAAGCGCAAAGTCTTTTTGTTTTCTTGCTTCATTTCGCTGTTTTATTAATTGCTCGATATCAGCATCTAATAGTTCTTTTTGTGAATGCAAGGTAAGGCCTAATACATTTGCAAACTCATGAAATAGCGAGATAAAGGATTCGATCACTTTTTTCGATGTTTGGTCTTCACGAAGATAACGATTTGCCTCTTTCGCTAAGTCAAACAATACAGCAATTCCATTTGCACTATTAAAATCATCATCCATTTCCTGAATAAATCGTTGTTTTTGCGCAGCGACTCTCTCCAACCAATCTGCCTCTTGCCCAAGATCCGCTGACTCTTCTAATCGATGTTCTAAACTTGAAACAGCTGTTTTTAATCGTTCAAGTCCGTTCCGAGCTCCGTCTAGTAATTCATCACTGAAGTTAATTGGGCTGCGATAGTGTGCTGTTAACATGAAGAAACGCACGACTTCTGCAGAATGTTGTCGAATGATTTCATTTGCCAAAACAAAATTTCCGAGTGATTTCGACATTTTTTCATTATCTATGTTAATAAAACCGTTATGCAGCCAATAATTTGCCATTGGTTTACCCGTTAAAGACTCAGATTGAGCAATTTCATTTTCATGATGAGGGAAAGATAAATCTTGACCACCAGCATGAATATCAATCGTATCCCCCAAATACTTCTTTACCATTGCTGAACATTCAATATGCCACCCTGGTCTACCTTCTCCCCACGGACTTTCCCAAGATACTTCGCCTTCTTTTGCTGCTTTCCAGAGAACAAAATCGAGCGCATCTTCTTTCCGTTCATCAACTTCAATTCGCGCTCCAGACCGTAAGTCTTCAATGGATTGAGAAGAAAGTTTGCCGTACCCTTCAAATTTTCGCGTTCTAAAGTAAACATCTTCCTTTGATTCATAGGCATACCCTTTGTTGACCAACGCCTGAACAAACGCAATAATCTCCGGAATCGTTTCTGTAACACGAGGATGAATATCAGCTTCCTTTACACCAAGTGCACATGTATCATGGTGATACGCTTCAATAAATCGATTGGCCACTTTAAATACATCTTCGCCTAGTTCATTGGCTGCACGAATAATTTTATCGTCAACATCGGTGAAATTCGAAACAAAAGTTACATCATAGCCTCGGTATTCCAAGTATTTCCGAACCATATCATATACAATCGGCGGCCTTGCATTCCCAATGTGGATATAGTTATAAACCGTCGGACCACAAACATACATCTTTACTTTTCCTTCCTCAATGGGAATGAACGGTTCCTTTGTTTTAGTCAGACTATTATAAACATGAATAGACATCTAATTGACTCCTTCTTTCTTTTTCTACTACATTATGCTAAAAGCTAATCCATTGATGAAGATTTATGCCAATGTTCTCGCTCCGCTTTTAATGCTTTTATTTCCTCTTCTAATTCTTTTAACTTATCGGCAATCGGATCAGGTAGGGTGTGGTGATTTAGTCCATGCTCTACTTTCACTCCGTCTTGGATCACAATTTTCCCTGGGATCCCTACAACCGTTGAGTTAACGGGTACTTCTTTTAACACAACGGACCCAGCACCTATTCTTGCATTTTCTCCAATTTTAAAGGAACCTAATATTTTAGCCCCAGATGCGATTAACACACCGTCTTCCACTGTCGGGTGCCGCTTTCCTTTTTCTTTGCCCGTTCCTCCAAGTGTCACTCCTTGATAAATCGTCACGTTATTTCCGATTTCACACGTTTCTCCAATAACAACTCCCATACCATGATCAATAAATAAACGTTGACCGATCACAGCCCCAGGGTGAATTTCAATCCCTGTAAAAAATCGACTAATTTGTGAGATTACCCTGGCTAAGAAATACATTTTCCGTCTCCAAAACCAATGTGCAAACCGGTGTGCCCAGATTGCGTGAACACCTGAGTAGGTAAAAATAACTTCAAGTCGACTTCTTGCAGCAGGATCTTGTTCAAATACAACATCAACGTCGTTTAATAATGTTCGAAACTTCTTCCTCATGTGTTCTCATCCCCCTTTTCTACAAACCCGAGCATAATTGTTTGCCTAACAAGCAGCTATAACATATAAAAAAGCACCTCCGTGCATGTATATGCACAGAGGCGCTTTTGCGCGGTTCCACTCTGTTTACGAATAGGCTAACATTCTACCTACTCATCTCTATAGCTTGTAACGAAGCTACTCGCTTTTTCCTACTCTAGTATCATTTCAGAAAAAGGCTCTAGGGTGCATGTTCAAAGTAAGATACCTAAACCACTTTCAGCCAATGATGGTTCTCTCTGCAAGGAGTTACTCACTTTTACTTTTCCCTTTCAACACGGTACCATTATTTATTTAATAAACTCTCTAAGCGTGCAATTACAACTTCTTTACCAAGAAGTTCAATGGAATCTGGCAAATCACGGCCATGAGTTTGACCTGTTGTTGCTACACGAATCGGCATGAACAACTTCTTGCCTTTATGTCCAGTTGCTTTTTGAGTTGCTTTAATCGAAGACTTAATGTTCGCTGACGTAAACTCTTCTATTGTTTCTATCTCTTTTACAAATTGAGCTAATATTTCAGGAACTTGCTCTTCATCTAAAACAGTTTGTGCCTCTTCATTATACTCAATTTTCGTCTTAAAGAAAAGTTCTGTTAATTCAACAATTTCTGCCCCATATTGCAATTGCTCTTGATACAAGCCAATTAGTTTCTTTGCCCACTCTTCCTGCTCTGCTGTCATGACCTCTGGTAACTTACCAGCCTTTACTAAGTGAGGCAAGGCAAGACTTACTACCGTATCAAGTTCTGCATTCTTAATGTACTGATTATTCATCCAAGCCAATTTATCTGTATCAAATACCGCAGGAGCTTTCGATACTCGCTCTAACGTAAATTGCTCTCCCAATTCTTTCATTGAGAAAGTTTCTTCTTCACCAACTGGAGACCACCCGAGTAGCGCCAGAAAATTAACTAATGCTTCCGGCATGTAACCTAATTCTTTATATTGTTCAACAAACTGTATAATCGATTCATCACGCTTACTCATTTTTTGACGGTCAGGGTTTAAGATAAGTGATGCATGCGCAAAGCGAGGTACATCCCAATCGAATGCTTCATATAACAAGACTTGTCTTGGTGTATTCGATAAATGTTCTTCTCCACGAATCACATGAGAAATCTTCATTAAGTGATCATCAATCACGACCGCAAAATTGTACATAGGAATGCCGTCTTTACGCGCAATAACAAAGTCACCAATTCCATCAGATTCAAAGGTAACATGGCCACGAACAGCATCATCAATCTCAATGACCTTGCCCTCTGGAACACGGAAACGAACAACAGGCTTAAGACCTTTCGCTTCATATTGATTGCGTTGTTCTTCCGTTAAATTTCGATCACGTCCACTGTACTTTGGCAATTCACCACGAGCCTTTTGTGCCTCACGTTCAGCATCAAGTTCTTCTTCTGTCATGTAGCAATAGTAAGCCTTCCCTTTTTCAAGAAGCTGCTCAATATACTCCTGGTATAAACCTACGCGCTCCATACAGCTATACGGCCCATACTCACCACCAACATCAATACTCTCATCCCAATCAAGACCAAGCCACTTTAAACTTTCTAATAACTTTTCTTTTGCCTGATCGACATTACGAGCTTGATCCGTATCCTCAATACGAAGAACAAATTTCCCTCCTTGGCTTTTTGCAAATAAATAATTAAATAGCGCTGAACGAGCACCACCAATATGTAAATGTCCTGTTGGACTAGGAGCAAAACGAACGCGAACGTCACTTCCCATAATAAACACCTTCCATTTCTATCATCACTTTTTATACTTTCCCTATTTTAGCATAGAGTACCCTCAAAAAGGTTGGATTTTAACCTTTTTGAGGGTACTACTCTTAGCAATGAGCGGAGCCGTCGTTATCTTTTAAGCCTTTTGAGCGAACTTCTCAAAAGGCGCACGACGTGCGGAGCCATTGCCTCTTCCCCGAATACTTCTCAAAAGGCGTACGGCGTGCGGAGCCATTGCCTCTTCCCCGAAACACTCCTCAAAAAGGTTGATTTTTACCTTTTTGAGGGTACTCTTATGGCTGCTGTACTAATAAAATCACAGCTTGAGCGGCAATACCTTCGCCTCTACCTGTAAATCCTAATTTTTCAGTTGTTGTTGCTTTCACATTCACCTGAGTCGTATCCGCTTCTAATAACTCGGCAATCCGTGTTCTCATATCTTCAATATGAGGAGCCATTTTGGGCTTTTGGGCAATAATGGTACAATCGATATTTCCTAATTGGTAGCCTCTCTCTTTCACCAGATTCCATACATGAATTAGAAGCTTTGCCGAATCAGCATCTTTAAAGGCACTATCTGTATCAGGGAAATGCTTTCCGATATCTCCTTCTCCGATCGCTCCAAGTGCCGCGTCAGCAATTGTATGTAATAAAACATCAGCATCAGAATGACCAAGCAGCCCTTTCTCGTATGGAATTGTAATTCCTCCAAGTATTAGCGGTCTTCCTTCAACTAATTGATGTACGTCAAAACCTTGTCCAATTCTCATCATGACTTCCCTAACTCCCTTTTCTGTAAAATAGCCTCTGCTAACAGCATATCATCGGGGGTAGTAAGCTTAATATTTTGATAGTCCCCCTCGATCACACATACCTCATGACCTAACCATTCTACTAGGCTCGCGTCATCTGTCCCAATCATTCCCTCTTGTTTTGCTCGTGTGTGTGCTTCTTGCAATAGAGACAGTTGGAACGCTTGTGGAGTTTGGATCTGCCACAGTTCCTCTCTATTTAACGTATCGACGACTTTCCCTTTTTTTACTCGCTTAATGGTATCTTTAACCGGCACCGCTACGGTTACTGCCCTTTTTTCCATGGCTGTTTCAACGAGTCGGTGAATCACATCAACCGTAATAAATGGACGAGCACCGTCATGCACAAGTACAATCTGCTCTTTATGTAGTGAATCAATCCCATTTTTTACACTTTGCTGTCTTTCTTCTCCACCACAAATGACTCCGGATATTTTCTGAAATCCCATTTCCTTTGCTAAGTTCCACATCATTTGGTGTTCCGTTTTATTTGCCACCAAAATGATGTTTTCACACCACGAATCATTTTCAAACAAACGAAGTGTATGAACAATTAGCGGTTCTCCTGCCAACTTTAAAAATTGTTTGTTTCTCCCCGCCTTCATTCTTTTCCCTTGCCCGGCAGCGGGTATGACGACACTATAGTTCATCCGAGTTCTCTCCTATTACTATACGTACTTATGTGAATATAAAGGTTCGATGATCGCTCACACTTATTCACAAAATCGATTTCATTTTAGCACGTTCTACCAACAATGTGCATATGTTTGTTTTCAGAAATGCTTGTACAATTGGCTTTTGTACAAAAGAGAAGCGCCACCTTCCTTTTAGAAGTATAGCGCTACTTTTAAATATATCACTTTTATTATAGAGCCTTTTCAAGCAGTTTTGGTTTTGCAAAGATCATTCGGCCAGCACTTGTTTGAAGAACACTTGTGACAACAACGTCAAGGTGCTTTCCGATATAATCACGTCCACCTTCGACGACAATCATTGTGCCATCATCTAAATAAGCGACACCTTGGTGCTGTTCTTTTCCATCTTTAATCACTTGTACTTTAAGTTCTTCCCCAGGTAAGACAACTGGCTTTACTGCATTAGCTAAATCGTTAATGTTCAGAACGGAGACTCCTTGTAATTCACAAACTTTATTTAAGTTAAAATCATTCGTTACAACCATCCCTAAAGAAACTTTCGCTAATTTAACAAGCTTGCTATCCACTTCTGAGATCTCTTCAAAATCACCTTCATAAATCTCAACATTAATCGGTAGTTCTTTTTGAATTTTATTTAAAATATCAAGCCCACGACGACCTCGGTTTCGTTTTAATACATCTGAAGAATCCGCAATATGTTGCAGTTCTTCTAATACGAACTCAGGGATGACAAGTGTCCCTTCTAAGAAACCAGTTTTACAAATATCCGCAATTCGCCCATCAATAATGACACTTGTATCAAGAATTTTTAATTGTTTTCCTACATTAACGTCTACTTCTTCATCCTCTTTTTTCTTGCCTAAATTTCTCGTAATGGTAAATAAATTAATAAGTTCATCTCGTTTTTTGAAACCAATTTGAAATCCAAAATACCCTAAAAATATGGTTGTGAAAATTGGAAGGACAGTACTAACGATTGGGATGTTAATGGCATTTAACGGAATTCCGATTAAATAAGCAACAATTAGACCAACAATCAAACCGAGCGTTCCGAATAACACATCAGTTACAGGGGCCCGTACAATTGCTTCCTCAAGTAGTTTCATCACATTTACAATATAATCGGTAAGCCAAAACGTTGCAAAAAAGAAAATAATAGCACCAATCACTGAACCAGCATAAGAATTCATAATCCAAACAGGCATTTCGCCTAAATTTAAGATATGGATAAGTTCTGGGATGAAGATAAAACCTAATGTTCCTCCAACTAGAACGAAAAAAAGCTGTACAATTCGCTTCAGCATCCATATTCACCTCCTTTTATTATTATAGACAAGAATACAGAATTGAAACCTATCAAACTGCATTTCACATAAATTCTCAGAATTCTTCCGTACTTCTTAAACGTACCAAATGAGTAATTTTTTGTCAATTCTGAAAACTTATCATTATACCGTTACGGTTCTCATTTCTCAAGTTTAGATATGACGATCAACAAATAATTGTTCTTGAATGCGATTCATTCCATCTTTAATCATTTTTGCTCTTGGTTCGCCAATTCCTTCTACCTCATCTAAATCATTAATACTTGCGAACATAATGTTCGATAAATTTCCGTATTTCACAATTAAATTCTCAATAATTGATGACGGCAGTCTTGGTATACGATGCAAAATTCGGTATCCTCTCGGGGCAACTGCTTGCTCTTGAATATTAATATTTTTTCCATAACCTAGTGCCTTAACAATTTCTTGTTCATCTAACAGCTCTTCTGTGTCAAACTTCATTAGTTCTTTTAAAATTTCGTTCACATTCTGATTGCGATTTTTCACATAGTCTTTCAGTAAAAGAGCAGCTTCTTTCTCAGTGTTGGCAACTAATTCATTTAGTTGCATTGTAATTAATCTGCCTTCATTTCCTAACTCATTAATATAATTTAAAATTTCACGTTTAATCCGAAGTACCATCTGCACGCGATGGATCACTTGTGTGACTTCATGAAACGTAACTAGTTGTTCAAACTCTAATGCCCCTAAATTGGTAATTCCTTGATCTAACACAACTTTATACTTTTCCAATGTTTGAATGGCTTGATTTGCCTTAGTTAAGATAACCCCTATATCCTTTAATGAATAACGATGTTCACCTTGATAAAGAGTGATCACATTTCGTCGCTGTGAAATGGAAACGACTAAATTTCCAGTTTGTTTGGCAACACGTTCTGCTGTACGATGACGAATTCCCGTTTCATTTGAAGTAATCCCGTTGTTTGGAACAAGCTGTGTGTTTGCATATAAGATCTTTTTGCCATCTTCACTTAGGATAATTGCCCCATCCATTTTCGCTAATTCATATAAATACGCTGGGGAAAAGCCACAATTAATAAAGAATCCTCCATCGACAATTGGGACCATTGCATTGTCATAGCCAATGACGATTAAACCACCTGTTTTGGCACGTAGGACATTGTCAATTCCAGCTCGTAAATCTGTTCCAGGAGCCACTAACTTCAAAACATTTTGGATAAAAGCATCACGCTTTTTCCCTTCACTCATTTATTAACCTCCTAATCCAACCTCTAATGCTCTCTCTAATGTTGATACACCAATCACTTGAATGTCTTTAGGATACGTCCATCCTCCTAAATTCTTCTCTGGAATAATTGCCCGTTTAAAGCCTAACTTTGCAGCTTCATTTACTCGTTGTTCAATTCTTGAAATACGTCTAATTTCACCAGTTAACCCGACCTCTCCTATCGCTACATCTGTCGGGCTTGTCACTTGATTGCGGAAACTTGAGGCTACACATATTGCGATAGCTAAATCAATTGCTGGTTCATCGAGCCGTATTCCTCCTGCTACATTTAAATATGCATCTTGATTTTGTAAAAGAAGTCCCACTCGCTTTTCGAGGACCGCCATTAATAACGATACACGATTATGATCAACTCCAGTTGCCATTCTCCGTGGATTTCCAAAACTGGTCGGTGAGACTAATGCTTGAATTTCTACAAGTACAGGCCTCGTTCCTTCCATCGATGCAACAACAATGGACCCTGCTGCTCCTTGAGATCGATCCTCTAAAAAAATTTCAGATGGATTGAGTACCTCTTCAAGACCCAACTCTTTCATTTCAAATATACCCATTTCATTTGTTGATCCAAACCGGTTTTTAACTGCACGCAATATCCGATACGTATGATGTCGTTCTCCCTCAAAATACAAAACAGAGTCAACCATATGTTCAAGCAATTTCGGTCCAGCAATCGAGCCTTGCTTTGTCACATGTCCAACAATAAATATGGCTATCCCTCTTGTTTTTGCGACTCTCATAAAAGCAGCTGTACATTCTCTCACTTGGGCAACGCTTCCCGGAGCTGACGTAATGTCTTCTTGATATACAGTTTGAATAGAATCAATGATAACAAGTGTTGGCTGTACTTCATCTATCGCACGTTCAATAATCGAAACATCGGTTTCAGCTAGCACAAATAAATCAGTTGATGAGACACCTAACCGCTCAGAACGTAATTTGGTTTGTTTCACCGACTCCTCACCTGATATATATAATACTTTATGCTTTGTTTCAGCTAACTTGGAAGAAAGCTGTAGCAATAGTGTAGATTTTCCAATTCCAGGATCTCCTCCAACAAGTACAAGGGATCCGGGTACAATTCCCCCACCAAGAACACGATCAAGCTCCATCATTGTTGTACTAATTCTTGCCTCGGTTTCGCTTTTTACTGACATGATCGATTGCGGCTTTGATCCAGTAGAAGCAGATGTTACGTAGCTACGACTTGCTTGTTTGCTACTTGGTTCAAATTCCTCCACCATTGTGTTCCAGCTTTGGCACCCAGGGCACTTGCCCATCCATTTTGCAGATTCATACCCACACTCTTGGCAGACGAACTTTGTTTTTTTCTTTGCCATCTTGTTACTCCCTTCTACCTAGTACCTCTATTGTAACAGAGTAGGTGGGAAAAGTTCTCTGACAGAGCTTGTTGAAAAAGGTCGGTTTTAGCCATTTACTTAAAATTGATACATTCAATTAATATCCTCGTATGAATCAGATAACATTAGTATATGGTTAAAAGCCGAGGGATTATGACCCTCCCTCGGCTTTTTGTTTATTTAAAAACTATTATTTTAAGGTTGTTATACTTGCAAATTCTCTTTTTCTCCAACCGTTTTCACAAAAAGCTCATTGTCTTTTACATCGATAATTGCCTTTTGCCCTTTTGAAATCGTCCCTTTTAACAATTCTTCTGACAAACGATCCTCCACTTGCTTTTGCAATGCTCGACGCAGTGGACGCGCCCCGTATTCTGGATCAAATCCTAAATCAGTAATTTTATCTTTTGCTGCTTCCGTTAACTCTAAATCAATTCCTTGTTCAAATAATCGAGTTTTTAGTTGATCTGCCAATAATGTAATAATTTCACGAATGTGTCGTTTCTCTAGAGAATGGAAAACGATAAGTTCATCAATACGGTTAAGGAACTCCGGACGGAAACTACGTTTAAGTTCTTCCATCACTTTCCCTTTCATGTCCTTATATTCCTGATCTTCACTTTCTGTTGTAAACCCTAGGAACTTACTTCTACTTAGCGTACTTGCACCAACATTCGATGTCATAATAATCGCCGTGTTACGGAAATCAACTGTTCTTCCTTTCGAATCCGTTAAGCGGCCATCCTCTAATACTTGAAGAAGAATGTTAAAGACCTCAGGATGGGCTTTTTCAATCTCATCTAATAAAATAACTGAATATGGCTTACGACGAACTTTCTCCGTTAATTGACCACCATCATCATGACCGACATAGCCTGGAGGTGAACCAACAAGACGACTTGTCGTATGCTTTTCCATATACTCAGACATATCAATTCGAATAACTGCGTCTTCATCTCCAAATAACGTTTCAGCCACCGCTCTTGCAAGCTCTGTTTTCCCTACCCCTGTTGGTCCTAAGAAAATAAATGAACCAATTGGACGCTTTGGATCTTTAAGACCGGCTCTTGCACGACGAACTGCTTTTGAAATCGACTTAACCGCTTCTTCTTGACCAACAATTCGTTCATGTAGAATTTCTTCCATTTTAAGTAAACGGTCTGTTTCTTCCTCTGCTAACTTAGAAACTGGAATTCCCGTCCAACTAGCAACGACTTGCGCAATATCTTCAACTGTAACCTCAGTATCTTCTTGACCCTGCTTTTTCTTCCATTCATTCTTCATCTCTTCTAATTCTTCACGCAAGCGTTGTTCGGAGTCACGTAACGATGCCGCCTTTTCAAACTCTTGGCTTTGAACCGCCGCATCCTTTTCTTTTCTTGTTTCCTCTAGACGCCCTTCAAGCTCTTTTAAGTTAGGTGGTGCTGTATAGGACTTAAGACGAACCTTCGATCCAGCTTCATCTATTAAATCAATTGCTTTATCTGGTAAGAAGCGGTCAGATATATAGCGATCTGACATTTTGACTGCTCCTTCAATGGCATCATCTGTAATAGTCACTCGGTGATGCGCTTCATAGCGATCACGTAGTCCTTTTAAAATTAAGATCGATTCCTCAAGTGTTGGCTCATTTACTTGAATTGGTTGGAAACGACGCTCAAGTGCAGCATCCTTTTCAATGTACTTTCGATATTCATCAAGTGTCGTTGCACCAATACATTGTAATTCTCCGCGAGCTAGCGATGGTTTTAAAATGTTAGAAGCATCAATCGCTCCTTCAGCACCACCAGCTCCGATTAAAGTATGAAGCTCATCGATGAACAAAATGACATTTCCAGCTTGGCGGATTTCATCCATCACTTTTTTCAGACGATCTTCAAACTCACCACGATACTTCGTTCCAGCAACAACTGTCCCCATATCTAGTGTCATAACACGCTTGTTACGCAATGTTTCCGGTACTTCATTGGCAATAATTGCTTGAGCTAGCCCTTCTGCAATGGCTGTCTTCCCAACACCCGGTTCCCCAATTAAAACAGGGTTATTTTTCGTCCGACGACTTAATACTTGGATAACTCTTTCAATCTCTTTGCTTCGGCCAATCACTGGATCAAGTGATTCCTCTCTAGCAACAGCCGTTAAGTCACGCGCTAAACTATCAAGAGTCGGCGTGTTCGCGTTACTAGATCCGGCACTTTGACTAGAAGAATTACCAACTTCATTGCTTCCTAAAAGTTGTAACACTTGCTGACGAGCTTTATTTAAGCTAACACCTAAATTATTTAGTACACGAGCTGCTACTCCCTCTCCTTCACGAATGAGGCCAAGTAGAATGTGTTCTGTTCCAACATAAGAATGTCCTAACTTACGAGCTTCATCCATTGAAAGTTCAATGACTTTCTTTGCTCTTGGAGTATAGTGAATTGTTTTTGAACCTTCTTGTCCTTTTCCTATTAACGTTTCTACTTCTTTTTGAATCTTCTCAGAACCAAGTCCAAGAGCTTGAAGCGCTTTAGCAGCTATTCCTTCTCCCTCTCTTATCAGCCCTAAGAGAATATGTTCTGTTCCGATATTATTATGTCCTAATCTTACTGCTTCTTCTTGCGCTAACGCTAATACCTTCTGTGCTCGCTCTGTAAAACGTCCAAACATCATTGACGTCCACCTCCAAGATTATTCGTTCGTTTCTTCCTCTAATTTTACCCTTTCTCTAATAAGGGTCGCTCTTCTTTCATCGCGCTGCTCTGCTGATAAGACTTCGCCAGCATACTGTTGCAAAAAACCTGGCTGTGTCAAAATCATGAGCTCATTTAATATGTTCCCTGAAAGACCTTTAATCAACCCTAAATCAATACCCAACCGTACATTTGATAAACGCTGTGTCGCTTCTTTTGATTCAATCAATCGACTATGAGCCAAAATACCAAATGAGCGATGAACCCGATCTTCTAGTTGCAACCTTGATTGATCTAGGAGAACTTCTCTAGCAGAACGCTCTTGTTGAATAAGCTGCAAAACGACTCCTCGTAAATCTTCAACAATGTCCTCTTCTGATTTTCCCAAGGTGATTTGATTAGAGATTTGAAATAGGTTACCTAAAGCTTCGCTACCTTCCCCGTAAATTCCTCTAACAACTAATCCTAATTGATTAATTGCTGGCAAAATACGATTTAATTGTTGAGTCATAGCAAGAGCTGGCAGATGCATCATCACGGATGCACGTAAACCTGTCCCAACATTTGTTGGACAACTTGTTAAGTATCCTCTTTTTTCATCAAATGCATATGTGAGGCGTTGCTCAATCCAATCATCGATCTTGTTTGCTTTCTCCAGGCCTTTTCCTAATTGGAAACCAGGAAGCAAGCATTGAATTCGAATATGATCTTCTTCATTAATCATAATGCTTACAGCCTCGTCTTTATCAAGCAAGACCGCTCCATACTTCGAATGATCCGCTAAATGAGGACTTATTAAATGTTTTTCAACTAAGACTCGCTTCTCATTTTGCTTCATCTCATCAATTCGAAATAACTCAAGTGAGCCAATAGCTTGATACTCTTCATTGGTTAATGCATCTCCAACATGCTTACAAGTTGCATATGACTCTTCCATCGAAGCAAGAAGGGGAAACTTATATTCTTCAAGGTTCCTAGCTAATCTTATTCGGCTACTTAGGACAATATCCGAATCTGGGCCATCTTTTTTCATCCAAGGGCTTAATGCTTCTGAAATAAATTGTTGGAGTGACATAATCTCAGCCCTCCTTTTTCTCGTTCTTTTGTTTTTCTAATAACCGAATTTCATCTCGGAGTTCAGCAGCTTTTTCAAATTCCTCTTGTTCAATGAACTGTTTAAGTTCCTCTTTTAAAGATTCAATTTGCCGCTGCAATTGAATACCCCCACCAATTCTCTCAGGAAGCTTTCCGGCATGTGTATGATTGCCGCTATGCACTCGTTTCAAAATAGGACCCAGTTTCGTTTCAAAACTTTTATAGCAATTGGCACATCCAAATCTCCCTACTTGAGTGAATTGTTCATAAGTCATCCCACATTTTTCACAAGACGGTTTAGTATCTGCCTCTGCTTTCAATGGTTGTTCAAAATGTAGTAAACCGGATAAAAGTTGATGGATCGAAAAGCTATTTGTTCCAGGAAAATAATCTCCCTTTTCTTTCGCACATTGTTCACAAATATGAAATTCTGTTTTCTCACCATTTATAATTTTGGCAAAATGTAAACTTGCTTTCCTTTTATTACATTCCTGACAAATCATTGAATCTCCTCCTCCCTTAAGAGAATTCTTTGTATTTTAATGTTTCTAGCATCGCTTTCACGATATTTGCACGTACTTCATCCCTGTGAGCAACATTAGCATTATACAGCGTTCGATCTAAAACACTTATCATAATATTTGCCTCTCTTTTGGTGATTGCTTTTTCATCAAATAACCGTAAAATTATGTTCTCTGCTGTATGTTGGTCGATAGCTTTTCCTGTAATCTGAATCATTTGGTCAAATAGATCTAGGTGGTCATGAGGACTGACTTTCATGATACGTATATATCCCCCTCCACCCCTTTTGCTTTCAACTTGATAACCTTTTTCTAAGGTGAATCTCGTTTGAATTACATAATTGATTTGCGAAGGGACACATTGAAATTTTTTAGCGATTTCACTTCTTTTAATTTCTAAAGGATCATTACCACTGTTACGTATCGTAGCTTTTAAGTATTCTTCAATGATGTCAGATATATTTCTCAAACTTTGCCCTCCCCTCACCGTTTGACTTTGACTATCTTTGACTATATTGATATTATATGCTCAATAACGCAAAAGTGCAATATGTATGCTTACTATTAGTATAACCAGGCATGCCTACTCGAAAACCATATGTTATGAGATTTTATGACGTTGCTTTACTAAAGATAAACATGAGAAAACGAGGCTGAAAAAAATCCGTCCTCCTCTATCTATATGTGACAATAGATGATTTTGAACCATTCTTTAAACAACCTCGTATCATTTATTAAGAAGCTAACACTTGCCCTACAAGCTCTTTAGACGTAAATTTGTGATAATTTTTGTTTATTTTTTTCACTTTGATATAATCTAGGTACTTCTCAAATTCACTTGTTGCATCTGGTTGTCCAACTAAATAAATCGCAGTCCACCCTCGTATCTTTGCTTCTTTTTCAATCGTACCTGCTAATGTTTTATACCAACGTTGTTGATTAGCTTCTAGGCGATTTTGATATTTATCCCGGTGATTAGCGCCTGAAGCCATTCTCTCTCTAGCAGCCACTCCCTCATACTGCTTCCAGTCTTCATCCTCAAAATTTAAGTGATACGCAAGTTCTTTCTTCACTTCTCCTAAACTAGTTTCAATTGTAAAGATGTCTTCTTTTTGAATAAATATAATCCCCTCGGTTGGAAACTGCCCTTGAATTCTTTCTAGTTGATTTAAAACAGGTTGCTTCTCCCAATGAAACTCATTTTCCAATGATATTTGTAGTTTTTTTATGAGAACCTTGCCAGTAGCAGATGCAATAAGGACTACACTTTTGGGTAATTCTAGTTGTAAATTATTAAACTCCTCTTGCACCTGTTTTTTTACCTTTTTATATGCAGCTAAATTTTGATGCTCGCTTGAATGAATATACTCTTCTAGTTTTTTTAATCCATTTTTCAAACGGATCTTCCATTCTCCTTTTTGTTGATCATTGCTTGTTTGATCTGTGTTTAAATAAATGGTTAAGCAGCCTTCTTTGCAATCGTGTTCTTTTAATTGTTCGAGTTCTTTTGCAAATGTCATTTTCGCTTCCTCCTTTGAATATGGAGATCGATCTCCACTTCTTAGAGGTCTATATCCTAGTTCCAGTTTAACTAAACATGTTTCTGTTAATCGTTGTCCCAATATATGATTTTTTGTTTAGTTTTAAATGTCTTTGTAAAGAAATGGTGATTATTTATTGTCCGGGGAATTAGTTTTATTTCTTGTGAAAAGTTAGCACTTGTTACAAATATACATTTAAAAGAGAGGGTGGGGACTTTAAAGTAAGTAGTATTTTATATTAGATTAAGGGCAGTTTATTTGTTTATTGACAGAGAGAACGTCTTCTTACTAGAGATTACTCATGGGGTAACAATTGTTCCTTTGAAGTAGATGTTGCCCCTTCCGAAGCTTTATCTTAATACAACCTTTCTACTCCTTCCTTCCCTTGTACGGCGGAAGCCTGGCAACGTCCTGGCTCGCCATTTCTCTTCTACGGGGAAGCTTGACTTGATGCTTTTTCATTGAAAGGGATTCTTGATGTTTTACGAAGAGAAACGCGCTCGTCTCACAGGGGGACATGATGTATTTCAGGGAAGCTTATTCA
>NZ_JAXBLX010000028.1:0-60797 GCF_037027555.1 Halalkalibacter kiskunsagensis
TTTCTTTGCACAAAATAACTTTATTGAACATTTTGAGTATTTTTAATAGTTAGTCTAATTTAATGCAACACTAGTGATTTTTTATATCAAAAACATCCCTACAATCGTCGTCACCACCAACCCCATCAACGCGCAAACAACAAGATTTGTTGGTTACATAGGTTTGCTAACAATAGAAAAGAATATCTATGAGTGTAACCATTTAAGATTTCAATAAACCATTGTAAAACGTTAGAGTAGGATAAACCCGCAAAACGATTATTGTGATTGATAGATTTTAACTCACCACTATTCATTTTTGGGCACATTTATTAGCGTCTTTACTATATTGAATAAATGATAGCTTTTTCTATTGGCTACACTTGTTATATAATAAAATACACTATGAGTTCTAACAAGGAGAATAGGGTAAACTCTCTTTACATTAGAAAGTAGAGTAGATTATGTTCTTTTTTATAGAGTCATTGTGATGATCGAGAGGAGAGGAACAGTGGGTACTTTCTTATACGCATTAGGTATTATTATTTTGGGTCTATGTATTGGAAAAGTAATTAGATGGTTAGTAGAATCACAAAGATTGCCTGCAAGTTTAGGCATTGGTCGAATCTTAAAATTATTAGTTCGTTTCGTGTTACTAGGAATTAACCCACTTATTCTAATAGGTGCCTTTTGGATTGTTGACTTGTCGGAATTCAATTTAATTTATTTGCCCATTTTAGGAGTCACAACTATTATTCTTGGAGGGCTTTTAGGGATAGCAGTAGGAAAACTGTTGAAACTCAATCGTGCGCAAACAGGTTCTTTGTTCGTTTCAGGTGCCTTTGTAAACCTTGGTAGTTTTGGTACTTTGTTTTGTTTTTTGCTTTTTGGTGAAGCTAGTTTAGCTTTTGTGGCTCTATTTCGTATTTTTGAAGAATTTGTTTATTATACAGTGGCATTCCCCATTGCAAAAGCATTTGGTACGAAACAAGGGGAGGAAGATAATCGTTCTGTCATACTAAAAATTTTAAAAGATCCATTTATTATCGTAAGTTTTACGGCTATTGTTATTGGTGGTTGTTTAAATTTATCTTCATTGGAAAGGCCTATATTTTATGGTCATTTAAATCAAACTTTGGTTCCGATCTCAACGTTGCTACTATTAATACCAATTGGGTTTTCCATGAATTTTAAAAGTGTGAAAGGTTATTTAAGAGAGAGCTTTTTTATTTCAGCTATCAAATTCGTTATAGTACCGGGCATAATTACAACAATGGCTTTTTTATTTGGTATGGGTGAGATGCATAATGGTATGGTGCTTGGTGTTATATTAGTTTTATCAGCAATGCCCCCCGCTGTTTCATCATTAATTCCCCCACAATTATTTAAACTTGATGTCGATTTAGCTAACTCAAGCTGGCTTTTAAACACAGCTCTTCTATTCATAGTCCTTCCTATTTTATATTTCGTTGTTCAATTGTTTTAAAGTTTAAGCGATGTATCTTTTAAAGTGCCAGAAGAGGTTGCGCACAAAATAAGTAGAAACTAGGAAAGCTTAGAACGATAGATTCTAGGCTTTTTTGTGGAAGCAAAGGGACTGCCCAGATTCCATATATTGAGTAAGGGAATCTGGGCAGGCATCTCTTACATTACACAACGATCAATAGTAAGACCACATATCCAATTGCACCGAATGAAAAAGCCCATGAATTACTTTCACGATCTTCAGGCAATTCTTCTTTTAATACATTCAAAATAATCCCACCTGATAGAAAAGCAAAAAGTAACGCTAATGCTGCTTCAGGAATTTCTGTTAGTACCCCTATGCCCCAGCCGATCATAACGGCTAAAGACAAAATCCACCGACCGATTTGGTTATAAGTGTCCTTGTAATGTGTCCGTAAGCCATAATCGACTACAATAAAGTGTAACGCCATCGCGACGACATAAAAGATCAAATTGATGAAGCCTTCTGAATCCCGATGAATTAACAAATACCCGATTAAACCATTATAGAAGAAAAAGGAACTAATATGTAGCCAAAACATTGCTTTCCTCGGTTTGTTATGACCAGTATCTTGTTGATTTTTCTTCTGTGATTCCTTCGCTACTCTTTCTAACACATAAAAAATAACCAACCCTAACATTGCTAATAAATAGGCATGATGTTCTAAGTATTCTAACAAGAAACCGGTATCTTCAATGTATTCTTGATGTTCTTTTAACTCCGGCAAAATATGAATAAATACATACGCGACTGATACACCTCCACCTAATGACAGGAACCGACTTCTAGGAATAACTTCAATAAAGCGCATGTTTTTCGCTAGAACGTGCATACTTGCAAGTGAAAGCGCAAAAATAAAAGTGACAATCTGCATAATGAATCCTCCCTTTTATTGCTAATTCCCATTCGACTGTAAATTTATTCATGATAGAAGTTCAAAAAACAGATCTTTTCTATTAATATTTTGATTTTTAAGCAAATGCCTATACCGTTGACAATAAGTTTGTTTACGTTGGATGCTGCTTAGATTCATATAAAAAACGAGTGAATAGTGGCTACGGGAAAATTGCCCTGAAAAACTGATATCGTGACGGACAATCAACAAATTGTCGCTTAAATTCGCTCATAACGATTAAGTGACAATGTAAGACTATAAGTTTTTTACACTCTCTTTATGAAATATCGAGGAAATTAAAGAGCTAGACATCAAATTAATTCAGGCTTATAATCCGCTGTGGAATGTGCAGTTGAAGGGGAAATAAAAAGCGAAGAGCCTGCCACTTCCTAATTCAAAAAGTGACAGGCTCTATTCTTAGGAAAATGAATTAGTGATCGAAGGAACCTTTTTACATAACAAATTTCCATAATAAACCACCCACAGCTTGGTTGGCGCTACTAATATTTGAAAAGATGATGGAGGTGGCAAATGTGAGGTATAAGTCCACAAATGAAAAAACAGAACAATTAAGCATTACGATTTACAATGGAGGGTTTGGTTTAGTAAAAGAACAAAGAGTGTTTGAAACAGAAAAAGAGTGAACGGAGATCCAATATATCGATGTAGCAAAAAGAATCGAAATTGATTCGATTATTGTAAATGGACTGAAGAAAGGGGACGTATCTTTTGCTTCTTTAGTTTTGCTAATCGAAGGAAGCACTAGAACCGTTGCTTCTCTATGCCCAGTCAGCTAAATGTTTTTATGCTTTATACCGATCTCATAGGGCTCTTGATAAAAGTAGAGAGGCGGAGCTGGTATTTTAGAATCTGGTTAATTTGTGAAAGACGCATTTCAAATATATGTTTTATGGCATATAACCTAACAACCATTGATACAACTCCTTTTATGCTTGATATGATAAAGACAACAAAAAGAGATCAACATATCAGGAGGGATCCATATGACAAACTCAAAACTGAAAAATCCAGGAATTTTTGCTTTAATTGTGATGACGTTTACGGTGTTTTTTTCATAAATCATAGAGGAGAGTTGGTGGTTAGCCAAGCTCTCCTTTTTTACGCTCCGCTTTATTCTGCGCTATATCAATTTCGTGCATTTGCTCCTTTAACAAAGGCAGCTGCAATTCGACTTGTTTTTTGATTCGGTCATCTAGAGATAAGGCTTCAATACTTTCATACGTATAATAAAACGGCTTATGAATGCGGTCTAACAAGGCATTTTGTTCTTCTTTGTTGAAAACAAGGATGAATATTTGTTGATCAGGTGTTAACGCATGAAATTGTTCCTTTCTTTTCTTGGTCAGCGCCCATTCTTCTATTGCTTGTTTCTGTTTTTTGAGCAGTGGAAGATTTAGTTCGACTTGTTTTTGTAAGGTTTCATTGTATTCGGAGAGGTCTTCAAGATGAAAGAAAAATAAGGGCTAGTAGAATAACATATAACAAGTAAGGAGCGAATCTACTATGTCTCAAAAAAGAAAAACGTTTACCACCAAATTTAAGAAGCAAGTGGTTGCATTATATGAAGGTGGGTTTCCCATTCATCACCTACACTTGAAATTCAATTAAATAATTTCTAGCTCAAATAAGTGGTATCATAATAATACGAGGAGGGTTTTGCGAATGGATACGATAATTTTTGACGTCGATGATACACTATATGACCAAGCACAATCTTTTCATAAAACTGTGAGGAAGCTGTTTCAAGAGCCATTATCAGACGAAGAAATTGATCAAATATATAAAGCTAGTCGAAAGTATAGTGAGATTTTATTTGATCAAAGTGAAGCAGGTGAAATATCACAATTTAAATGGCAGACTGGACGAATTATCGCTGCCTTTAAGGACTTCAACATTACTATAGATACGGAAAAAGCGGCTATTTTTCATGAAACATATGTTGCCGAACAAAAAAACATTACATTGTTTCCGGAAGTGGAAGAACTACTAAATGCACTTTACAAAAAAGGAAAACAGCTTGGGATTCTTACCAATGGTGAGGAAAAACATCAAGCAATGAAAATAAAGCAACTCGGCCTTAGTCGCTGGATTCCTGCAGAAAAGACTTTTATTTCTGGAACCATTGGTCATGCAAAACCGAAAAGAGAAGTGTTTGATTTTATAGAAGAGAAAATGGAACTTGACCAAACCAAAACGGTTTATGTCGGGGACAATTTTGAAAAAGATATTATCGGAGCAAAACAAGCAGGCTGGCAGGCGGTCTGGATGAACCATCGTAAGAAAGATTTACCAGCCAATGCTACCTATAAACCAGATAAAGAAGTACATAGTGCCAAAGAGCTATTAGATTTATTTGTAAAAAAGCTTAGGCCATTGTGTTAGGAATCAGAAATTGTAAATTCTGGTTCCTATTTTAGTTTCTTTGGGCAGCAAATTGTCCTAATCCACTAATAATAATATTTTCCACTTTCATACCAGCTTTTACTTTTAGTTAAACAAGAACTCTTTTTTTAAGGGCATTCATTATGTAAATGGAAGGCTTATTTGATAAAATTAGACCAGCAAGAAAATATATAAGAGAATGGCTAGGGGAACAAAACGTAACAGGTGTGCCAGCTTTTGTAGAAGAAGAGAGTCATTCAATTGATGCATGTGCAGCGGCGCTCGGAGCGTGGCATTGGAAGGATCCATTGGTAAAGCCGAAGTGGGTATTTCGTGCTGAGCGTCCGCTTCATCCTTAGGATTATTGTTGTTGAGGAAGGGCTTTGATTAAAAAAGCAAATTACAGATTCGTAAATAGAGAATAACTACAAAAACAAAAAGCTGGGAGCTACAAGTGATGAAACGATGCACGTGGGTAATAGCAAAAGAACCTTTATATATTGAGTATCACGATAAAGAATGGGGAGTACCTGTTTATGATGATCGGACATTATTTGAAATGCTTTGCCTAGAAGGAGCACAGGCGGGACTCAGCTGGTGGACGATTTTGCAAAAAAGAGAAAATTACCGAAAAGCCTTTGATCATTTTGATGCAGAAAAAATTGTTCACTATACAGATGAAAAATTACAATCTTTAATGGAGAACAACGGGATTGTCCGGAATAAATTAAAAATTCAAAGCGTCGTAACGAATGCCAAAGCATTCTTAAGAATTCAAAAAGAATACGGTTCCTTTTCTAATTACATTTGGAGCTTTGTAGATCACAAACCAATGATTAACCATTGGGAGACAGTACAAGAAGTACCTGCAACAAGCGAAATAAGTGATTATATGAGCAAAAAGTTAAAAAAAGATGAATTTAAATTCGTCGGCAGTACAATTTGTTATTCTTATATGCAAGCGGTGGGAATGGTGAACGATCATACTTTGGACTGTTTTTGTCATCCTTCTCATATATTATATTAGAACGGATTTATTACGTGTTACGACGCTGAAATCCATAGGGGGGGTCCAAAAGGCCTATTTTTGAACTTTGGGGACACCCCCGAAGCAATGAGTGGAGTCGTTACATCTTTTAAAAGCCTTGAGAGGAGCGGGTTTCTCCTCTTCATCGTTGGATCAAAATCAATTTCTAATGTCTCTGTATGGTTACCCATATTCCGATAGGTTGGAGAAGGGGTGGTACCACTTGAAAAACCAATACGTGTTCTAATAACTCCTGGTAGATGTCCGAACCGGGCATCTGGTCCCCAAAATCATCCAAATCCAAATGTTGCAGTTTGTACATTCGTTGTTTGCATATCAAAATTTTTACTCATGTTTGTTCACCTTCCTCAAATATGGATAAATACTCTCCGTATCCTGCTGAATCCAAAATATTTTTAGGAATAAAGCGTAATGCGGCGCATCCAGCATCGTATTGATCGTTAGTGTAAAAAAGGGGCTCGCCTGCTACAATGTCAACATAAATTCCTTCTTCACAGTTTTGGTAGAATTCGTTTTCAAATGGCCGCTCTGTCGCATTATTTTGAGTCACTTCATATTGGAGAAAAGTCAGCCTCTCTTTTAGTTGTTTTGGGTCTTTTTCTACCCTCCATTTGTTTTCGGTAAATCCTTTTCGTCCTGACCCTTCATAATAGCGTTTATAATGATATGGATTTTTTTTATAATAATCTTGATGCTTTTCTTCGGCCGGATAGAAGGTTTTGGCTGGGAGAATATCCGTTACAATAGACTTACTAAATTTCATGCTTTCTTCAAGCCGACGCTTTGATTCCTCTGCTAGCTTCTGTTGCTCTTCACTATGATAGTAGATCGCTGTTTTATATTGTTCCCCACGATCGCGAAATTGACCGCCTTCATCGGTCGGATCAATATTTCTCCAATAAATATTCAGTAGGTTTTCGTATGGAAATACATTTGGATCAAAAGTAATTTGTACAACTTCTCGGTGACCTGTAGTACCGGAAATAACTTCTTCGTACGATGGATTTTCTTTGTAGCCTCCTGAATAGCCGGAGAGCCCCTTGTAAATACCGGGAAATTTACCATGCACCAGAAATATCCACCCGCAAAGGTGGCTTCTTCAAGTCTTGCTTTTTTTGAGATTGCGGAACCTTTCTTTCTTATTTTCGACAATTTATTTGGTCTTTCTCCTTTGTCTTTGTTAAAATTAGGTAATTACAATTAGTAGAAAAGTAGTAAATATAATTTACGTTTGTTTACATATAGTTTATGACAGAAGAAACGGGAAAAGGGGTTAAATATGAAAGAAAAATTGGTCCATATGCGAGATAAGTTAAATGATATTAGTAAGCGAAATCGTTCGATTCGATTGCTGAAATTATATAACAAATGGAGTTTGGACGTAACAGAGTTAAACCGAAGAATTGAAGCCGGAATATCGGAGAGTGTCGTATCAAAAGTTCTTAGTAATCACAAAAACGACATTCCGCTTTTTACTGTAAACATAAATGATGATGACTCCTTGTTGCTCTCTAAGAAAGTGACTGATTTATTTCGTAATATGAAAGCAATCGAGGATGAAACAGGGGTCTACGATTTTTACTTAGGATACCCATTTATCCAAGGGACGATGGTTGATGGTACCTTTTTTCAAGCTCCCTTGTTTTTATATCCCATTCGACTAGAAAAAGATCGAGTGAATCAACAAAAGTGGGTATTAACGTACTCTGATGATGAGCCGCAAATCAACCGCACGTTGTTTTTGGCATTAAAAAAGGTAAATGGCATGACCTTTTCAGAGGACTGGTTAGATGGGTTAAGTGAAATCGCACCTACTCATGATTTCGAACAATGGAAGGCAGTACTAGGAGATGTGTTCCCGGACATACAAGTACAAGAAGGGGAAATCTTGCGTTTAAGAGAGTACAAGCGAGACGAGATTCCTGATCAAGTGAATGTAACACTGTTGAAGCATGCGGTGATCGGCAATTTTCCTCAAGGTGGCTCGGCAATCGTCAAAGATTATGACCAGATGATTCAATTAAATGAAGAAGAAGACCTAGCGTTGGCGCAGGATCTCATCGACCCAACTCATGAAGTGGTCGATCCCTCATCATTGACTGCAGAAGAAAGTGAAAAGGACCGACTCTCCGGTTCGTTCGTTAAAGAAGAAGATAAGCTTTTTTTAATGCAAACAGATGGTTCACAAGAAGAAATATTAGAAGAGGCGCGTTACCAAAAAGGCTTGGTCGTACATGGACCACCAGGAACAGGGAAATCTCAAGTGATCGTCAATCTCATTACGGATGCACTTCATCAAAAAAAGAAGGTGCTCGTTGTCTGTCAAAAACGTGCTGCTCTTGATGTGATCTATCAACGTTTAGAAAGCTTGATTCTTGCCGAGCATTGTGCACTCATTCACGATGAAAAACATGATCGCAAGGCGCTCTATGGACAGATTGAACAGCTTTTAAATAAGCCAGAATTGTTATTTGATCAAGCAGCGCAAGAATTAAAAGAACTGTCTGAAAGAATTGCTTCTCAAGAAGCTTTGTTAAATTCGATCTCAACGACGTTATTTGAATATCAAGACTTTGGTTACAGGTTGTACGACCTTTACGGGCAGGCAAAACCGTTGGAAGATACGGCTCAATTGTTAGATGTTAGCGACATTCTCCCGAAGATAAGTAAAACCGCTTTAGAAGACACTCTTGCTGCCGTGTATACGTACGGCGAATGGTACGAACGATTTGGCAAAGATAATTATCCACTCAAAATGAGAAAATCATTTGCTTTCATGGAAATGAAGGATAAGTTAAACGTAGTCGAAACAATACAAGATGTACTGACGAAAGCCCGGTCATCTGTAGAGCATTTGAACACACTCAATCATGAAAAAATAACACCGGCATATACGTGGCTTGTAAATGATAAACTCAGCAAAATTTATGGAGACCTAGCCCCTGAAAATAAGCGTACCCTACAAGGTCTCCGCCTCTGGTGGTGGACGTCGTTTACAGGAAAACAAATCATTGAGGAATTATTAAATGGTCAAAAGTTTAAAGGAGTATCTTCAACAGAATGGCTTACGATTCGCGAAGGTTTAAAGATTATGTATGAACTTTCGAATGAGACACAAGTGATGGCGAAACAGATTGAGAAGCTAAAAGCCTATATCGATGAAGACATTGTTGAGCAGTTGAAACAACGAGTCTCTGAAGGTGATATCCCAATAGAAGAACTCGATAAGATGTTAGAGTACATCCATCAAGATTTTGAAGATTTAAGACAGATGGATTCTTATTTGGAGAATAGTACTGAATTAGTAAAAAGTGTCGTTGAAAAGCTGAAGGAAAAAGAATTAACCGATACGTCATCATTGCCGAAAGTTTGGGTAGATCTCGTCCGAAACTCGACATTTATTCATTGGATCGATCAAGTGGAAACGAATCATCCTGATGTTAAGAAGATATCAACAAATGAATTTGAACGAATCCGCGAGTTGTTTGCAAAGGGAATTGATGAGAAGAGGGAAGTCGCCAAGAAATTCTTGCGTCATGAGCTAAGTGAGATGGTGCTGCAAGTAAAAGCGGAGAAAGGAAGACGTGTAAAAGAACTTAACCATCAAGTGACCAAGAAAAGAAGAATCTGGCCATTACGTAAAGTTATTGAAGAATTTGCACACGACGGACTGTTGGATGTGCTGCCAGTTTGGCTAACGTCTCCAGAAGCAGTGTCATCGATCTTTCCACTTGAGGAAGGATTATTTGATCGCGTCATTTTTGATGAAGCGTCTCAATGTACAGTGGAGAGCAGCATTGCTGCCATTTACCGTGCAAAGCAAGTGATCGTTGCAGGGGATGAGAAGCAGCTTCCTCCCTTTAGTATGTTCCAAAGCTCGGTTTCTGGCGACGAAGATGAAGAGGAGTACGACATCGATGATTCGCAAAGTTTATTAAACCTAGCCAAACGCCGTTTTCCAGAAAAAATCCTCCAATGGCATTATCGTTCCAAGTATGAGGATTTAATTAACTTTTCAAACCATGCCTTTTACCAAGGGCAAGTACAAATTGCACCAAATGTTGAACCATTACGAGAACCACCCGCCCTACAATGGAAGAAAGTCGATGGACTATGGGTCAATCAGTCAAATGAAATCGAAGCACAAGCGGTTGTCGAGCAAGTAAAACAGTTGCTAATTAAAGAACCGAATAAAACCCTCGGTGTGATCACATTCAACGCCAAACAACAAGACAAAATTTTAGATATCATTGATAAAAAAGTTCAAGATGATCCAGAGTTTCAGGCACTGTATAATCAAGTGATGAGCAAGGATTTAGATGAACGTATTTTTGTGAAGAATATCGAAAATGTCCAAGGGGATGAACGTGATGTAATTCTCTTTTCCATTGGTTATGCGAAAAATGAAGAAGGGAGAATCTATAACCGTTTCGGTATGTTAAATCAACAAGGTGGCGAAAACCGTTTGAATGTTGCTGTTACACGGGCAAAAGAAGGGATTATCGTCGTCTCAAGTGTTGAACCTGAAGAATTAAATGTAGCGAGTACCGCTCATATCGGCCCAAGAATATTAAAATCCTACTTGCAGTACGTAAGAGCCGTCTCTAAAATGGATCAAGAACAAATTAAAGCGGTTGTGAACGATGTTCGGGATAGCTCTAATACCCGAACGCAACAGACAGAAGTAAGTTTTGATTCGCCATTTGAAGAACAAGTATACAAGCAGCTTCTGCATTTAGGCTATAAAGTGGACACACAAGTCGGAATGTCAGGTTATCGCATTGACTTAGCGATCATTCATCCAAATGATCCTCATCGATATATACTTGGGGTCGAGTGTGACGGTGCGATGTACCATAGCTCAAAAAATGCAAAAGAACGAGATGTGTACCGCCAACGATTCCTTGAAAACCGAGGATGGACCATTGAACGCATCTGGAGCCGAAACTGGTGGAGAAATGCTTCAATGGAGATCGAGAGAATTGATCAGAAGGTGAAACAATTGGTGAAGGAAGAAGAGGTAAGGGAGAAGGTTAAAATTTAGATAAACTGGATGAGGGGACTAGGAACCGGTAAAGCAGGTGAAGATTTCACCCCTGTTGAGCGCACTTACTCTACTGTCTGTACTTTCATTCTGGCTTCAACAGGAATACTAGATATTAATAAACATCGTAAGAATTGGGACAATGAACTGAACTGCACCTCCAATTGTTAGTTGTGTCTAACAATTGGGGTGCAGTTCAGAACCCTGTCCCTCCGTCTTAAAAAATCCTACTATTATATCTGCTTTCATAATAATCAGGGTTCGCCCCTAATTTCTCTAAGACAGGATTTGTAATATCGTTAAGACGATTCATCACATCTTGTGGTAGCTTTAAATACGCTCCTTTAACATTTAAATCAAGATGCCTCTCCGTTCGTGAGCCGACAATAGTTGAGGAGATTTCTTGATTTGAAATAGCCCAGGCTAATGAAAGTTCGATCATATGGACATTTAATTCATCTGCAATCGCTTTGATTTCTGCTAACGCAATTTCAATTTCTTGTTCTGCTCCATTTTCCCCGTGTCTCGATCCTTCTCCGCGACTGAAATGAAAATGTCTAGAGCGTGCTTGCATTGGTTTCACATCAGAGAGGGATGAGTATTTTCCTGTTAATAACCCTTGTTGCAGGGGCATATAGCCGATCACGCCTATATTTTTTTCCGTGCAATACGGTAAAATTTCATGTTCAATTCCTCTTGAAAACAGGTTATAGGCTAATTCATTTGTCATAACAGAAGGATTTACCTCTTCTACTGCTTTCATTTGTTTTACGCCGTGATTACTCACACCGATGTACCGTATTTTCCCTTCTTTCTGAAGGTCTTCCAACGTTTGAAAGACTTCTTGTGATAGTGGAGGGTTCGAGATTGAATCTTCGTTATCTGTAAAATGACGAATCGCATGGTGATTGATAGGCCAATGCAGCATATAAAGATCAATATAATCGGTTTGAAGACGTTTTAGGCTTTGTTCGCATGACTGTCGCAAGCTAACGGGAGTTGCATTGGCAGGAGTGAACTTAGTCCCGATAATAGCTTGATTGCGCTTGTTTTTAATGGCGATTCCAAGAGCTTTCTCACTTTCACCATCGTTATAGACTTCAGCTGTGTCAAAATAATTAATGCCAAGATCAAGCGATTTATGAACGACAAGGTCGACATCACGTTGGTTTTGTTCCCCCCAGTAGGATCCACCGCCGTATTGCCAACAGCCCATTCCTAACACACTAACGATTAAATCGGAGTTTCCTAATTTTCGTTTTTCCATGCAAACACTCCTTTTACTATGAAAAAAATATTTTGAATTGTTCTTTTATTATGAATTGTGTTTTACTATGATAAGATACATAAAAAGAAAAAATGAGGTGACTGGTGTTGGAACAGAATTTGAGAGATAGTCATCTGCGAATATTATGGATTTCAAGAATCGATTATGAGACGAATAGTGGGGTCGGTACTCATAAACACGACGACTTTTACCAGTTGATTTTTATTATCAATGGTAGCGGTACGATTTATTTAGGACGAGATTGCTATAACATCGAGCCTGATTACTGTTATTTTATTCCTAAAGGCATGAGTCATAGTTTTCATTTTTCTAGTGATTCAACAACGTTGGATTTTAAATTTCTCGTTGATGACAATGAATTAGAAAAAATCATCGTTACTAGTAAAATAGATGAACCGAAATTGGTTGGGAATCTTTTAAATAAATTAAAAGGAATCTTTAAACTTTCTAGCGATAATTTGCATCGACCACACGATATTCTTCCGTACCGGATCGATGTTGAATTTAAAGGATTTCTGCTTGCCTTTTTACAGCAACACTCTAAATTCAATGAAGCGAAGCCAAGTGAATCACTATCTGTTATACAAGACGCACATCCTGATTTGCCGATTGTTGACTTTCTTGTTGAGAACCTTCAATCAAAAGTCACGCTTGAAGATATGGCAAAGCATTTCAATTTCCATCCTCATTATTTAATTGAGTTATTTCGGAAAAACTTAGGGACGACTCCTATGCAATTTTTGCAGAAACTAAGAGTAGAGAAGTCGAAAGAATACTTAGAGTTCACCAATTCTACGGTAACGGAGATCTCAGAGCTTGTTGGTTTAACACCACCTTATTTCTCAAGATTGTTTCGCGATAGGGAAGGGATCTCTCCAAGCGATTATCGTGAACAAACAAGAAACGTTGTTGGAAAAGACATTGTACTAGAAGAAGATTTCCTGCTAGATTTGCAACCTGCAGTTGTTTCTAAGTCTGAATAGTTCGTTCCTCTCTAGTACTAGAGAGGAACGAGGCTTTTTTAGAGCGTTTTGTGTAAGTGCTCGTAAATAGAAGCTACTCTTTTCTCAAAGCTCTCTACATTAATGATTTGTTTCTTGTTAGGATTATTCGTGAATGCTTCTCCCCATTCCTTGTCATGTTCATATTTAGGAACGAGATGGAAGTGAAGGTGTGGGACAAGATCCCCATAAATGGCATAATTGATCTTGTTTGCACCAAAGACTGCCTTTAATGCTTCAGCAGCATTTGCGACATCATCCATAAAGAGCTGCAAATTCGAATCATCAAGTTCGAATAGCTCGTTCTTGTGTTCATGAAACGCAATGATACACCGACCTTTGTGGGTCTGATCTTTGTTTAAATAAAGAGTTGAGACTTGTAAGGAACAAATTTTGGACATTAAGCTTTGGAGCTTTTCATCTTTTGTACAATAAAAACATTTATTCTGTTTAGTCATGGTTTACGGTCACTTTTTCGTTTGTAAGCTGCGCTTTATTGTTTGGTTTCACTTCACAATCAATCATGACATGAATCGTATCGCCTTTGTGTTCGTTCCGAATTTTAAAAGCTTCATCGATTTTTTCTAGTGGAAAAATATGAGTAATCGTTTCTTTCGTGTTTACTAACCCATCAAGGACTAATTTTAAGCCTTCATCGAAGAATCTTCGGTTATCAATATCCCGTTTTGGTTCAGTTGATAAAATGTCTAAGCGCTTTTTGTGGACTTTAAAGAAATCAACTGGCTTATGGCACGTGCCGATACAACCGTACATCACAATTTGACCGTTTTGAGCAGCAGCATCAATAGCATCGACCATTCCGTCTCCTTCTAGTAAACAAGGATAGACGACATCGAATCCATCAGGAAAGTCTTGGCCGACAATATCCATCGTATTTGTATCCTTTGATGGAAGTTTATATGTGTGAGTAGCGCCGTACTTCTTTGCTAATTCTAGTTTTTCATCGAATAGATCAGTGACTACTAGATTTTTGGGACTGTATAAACTAAGAACTTGTGTTAAGGCTAATCCACTTACACCTTGCCCCATAATCAGCACATTTTTATTCGGAGATAGATTTCCTAATTCAGCAGCTGATACGAGTGCAGGCAAAACTTCAACTAACGAGCCTTCAATGAGCGGAAAATCTTTTGGTATAACTTTTACAGAGAAAGGGCTGCAACAAACATATTCTGTAAATGCTCCCCATACATACCGAAGGGCAACATGATCGCCTTCTTTTAAACCGATGATATCCTCACCGACCTTATCAATGACACCAGCCACTTCATGCCCAAGTCGAGTTGGGTATGTAATAAACTCGGGATCTCTTTCGCCTCGATACACCTCAACATCGCTTCCGCAAATACCGACCCATTTTATTTTGATTCGAACTTCACCAGGGGCAGGTTCGGGAATTTTTGCCCGTTTAACAGTAATTTCTCCTGGGTTTTCCATAACTGCACACAACTGCGTTCCAGGTCCATCATAATTCACAAGTTCCATTGAAGGAACCATCATTTTACGTACCATACTAAAAACCCCCTAAAAAGTTTAGTTGTTGGATGATATCGCTTCCAACGTTAAGTTGAAGTGTAAAGCAATCGAAGCGAAACATCTATGACGGGAATACATCTCCACTTAACGAAAATTCATATCCTTATTTTTTGTCCCGCGTCTTTATAAAATATTTTTGCAATGTATTTAATGAAGAAAGTAAGACGGTCTGAATTATGGATAAGAGTAGATGTATTTTCGATATAGATGTTTTTTTTCGAGTTCTATACAATACGAAGTAGCTCGCAGATACAAAGGGGGAATGGTTCGTTGATTACGAAACAAGAATATGAACAAGTGAGAGAGGAAGCACTTACGTTTTTGAAACAAACAGGGGTCGTGCTTCGTCAAGATGAAATTGACGCCTTTGAAGTTGCCGATTTTGGTTTAGGTAGAATACGAGAAATTGGCTTACAGTTAGTTGTTTATGTTAACACGGAGCGTCATTGTGCAAAAGAATTAGTATTGCTCCCACGCCAAACGTGTCCAGAGCATTTGCACCCGCCAGTTGGTGATTCACCAGGAAAAGAGGAAACGTTTCGCTGTCGCTTTGGGACAGT
Source organism: Halalkalibacter kiskunsagensis (assembly GCF_037027555.1). NCBI lineage: Bacteria > Bacillati > Bacillota > Bacilli > Caryophanales > Bacillaceae > Halalkalibacter > Halalkalibacter kiskunsagensis. The sequence continues at coordinate 15,283 of NZ_JAXBLX010000028.1, forward strand.
CTATCTAAATGTACCTGGTGAAATGACCGAACATCCAAAGGCAAAAATACCAACTGGAAGAGACGAGCATTACACGGTTTGGAATGAAATTGTCCTAAATCCTGGAGACCAATATACCATTCCTCCTAATACTCCACATTGGTTTCAAGCTGGAGAAGAAGGCGCAGTGGTGACCGAATTTTCAACACAAAGCACGGACGAGTTTGACCTATTCACCGCACCAGATATTAAGAGAGTACCAGAGGTTCAAACCTAATTTTTCTTATCCTTTTAATGTAAGCGGTTACCAAACTAATTGTATATTTGAGGAGGAACAATGATGAAAGGTAAACAGAGACCGATCTTGTTGATGGTGGTAGTTGTAGCATTGATGATCCTTATGGCAGCGTGCGGGGGAGCTCAAACGAGTCAAGATGTTGAACGTTCCGAATCAAACGGAGAAACAAGTTCAGAAGAAAAAGCAGCGGATGATGGAAAAACATACACGATCAAAATGGCCACTCCAAGTACTCCAAGTGACTCCAATGTCATGGCGTTTCTTGAATTTGAAAAGATCGTTGAAGAGAGAAGTAACGGAAAAATTGATGTAAACGTGATGCATAGCGGTCAATTAGGTGGACATACGGACTATATTGATGGTTTGCAAATGGGATCCATTCAAGCAGCTGAAATAAATACATCGATTCTTGAAGGGATCAATGATAAATTCATGATCTTTGGAATGCCATACATCTCCCGCAGCATGGAACATCAACGTGACGTTTTAGCAAACGGTGTTGGTGATCAGCTTAGTAATGCATTACAGGAACAGACGGGGATTCAAATTACTGGCTGGATGATTCGCGGCCCGCGTATCGTGTATAGCTCAAAAGGTGCGATTGAAACAGCTGATGACTTTAAAGGACTAAAGGTTCGTGTCATGGAGAGTCCAATAATGATCAAAACTATGGAATTATTAGGAGCAAAACCAACACCAATTTCAGCAGACGAGCGTTATATGGCTCTTCAAACAGGCGTTGTTGATGCCGCAGAAAATAGCATTGCCCTTATTGTTACGGAAAAGGAGTACGAAGTAACCGATTATGTCTCTTTAACAGAACACTTTATCACACCAAATGTCATTGCCTTTGATACGAAGTTTTTAGATAAGCTTCCAGAGGATTTAAAGCAAATTGTTTTAGAAGCGTCAGAAGAAGCTGCAGCATTTGCATTTGAAGAAGAAGTAAGACAAATAGAAGAAGCGGCCAAAACACTAGAAGAACATGGCATGAAGATCAACTCTGTAGATGATAAATCAACCTTTATCGAAGCAGTCGAGCCTATTTATGATGAATACCAGGATATCATTGGCCAAGATCTATTAGATGCTTTCTTAAATGAGTAAAAAAGAGCAAGCAAGGCTGAAAGAGCATTTCAGCCTTGTAACTTATTCTAGCTTATCAACCTAAGAAGAAAAGGGGGAAAGAACGGATGAAGTTTATCATTAAGATCATTTATGATGTTCTCCTTGACAAAGTCGTAAAAGTGTTAGGGATTACGTTAGTGTTAGTGATCCTCTTACAAATTGGTGGGAGATATTTATTAACACTTCCTTTTTCTTGGACCGAAGAATTAGCGAGATTTCTCTTTATCTGGTTTGCGTTTCTAGGAAGTGTCATTACCTTAAGAAGTAAAATGCACCTTGGGATTGAATTTTTTTATCAAAAATTAAAACCAAAAAGTAAGAGGTCTGTAGATATCTTTATTCAACTCGTGATTCTTTTTTTTGGCGTTTTAATCGCAAAATATGGTTTTCAGTTAGTCGAACTCGGTGAAATTTCCAAATCACCTGTGTTACGTTGGCCGATGTCTTATTTCTATTTGTCTATTCCGATCACAGGAATCCTTTTTGCCATTTATAGTTTTTATAGTCTATTAACACTGTTTAAGACCCCAGCAGAATCATCTAAGGTTGAAGGGTGACTCGAGAAGTAGTTTACAAACTAGGAGAAAGAGGGTGTTTGTAAGTGGTTGCTTTAATAGCATTTATCGTTTTATTAGTATTAATGTTTATTAATATTCCGATTGCGATTAGTACCGGTTTAGCAGTCTATGCCGCAATCTTGCTCTCAGAGGAACTGACAATAACGGTTCTAGTCCAACGTATGTTTGCAGGGATTGATACGTTTACCTTAATCGCGATTCCGTTATTTATCTTAACAGGAAGATTAATGGCGTTAGGCGGAATAACGAACGACTTAATCGACCTATCCAAATCGTTAGTGGGATTTTTAAGAGGTGGCTTAGCATACGTAAACATTGTGAGCAGTATGTTTTTTGCTGGAATTACGGGATCAGCTGCTTCTGATTCCTCCTCTGTCGGTTCGATTTTAATACCGGCTATGACGAAAAAGGGATATGAAAAGGACTTTAGCGTAGCTGTTACGACAACCTCATCAACGATTGGCGTAATGATTCCACCAAGTATCCCGATGGTTATCTTCGGGGTTTCAGCAGGGGTATCAATTGGGAAGCTCTTCTTAGGTGGTATTCTTCCTGGGATACTGGTCGCCTTCGCCCTTTGTCTTGTTACATATTTCATTGCCAAAAAACGTAATTATCCAGTTGAGGTAAAGTTACCAGTAAAAGAAACAGGGAAAATATTGATCCGCAGCATTCCAGCTCTTATGACGGTTATCATTATTATCGGAGGAATTGTAAGTGGCTTTTTTACAGCAACAGAAGCTGCAGGCATAGCCGTTTTATACTCGTTTCTACTAGGCGTCTTTTACTACAAAGAACTAAAAATCAAAGAAATTCCTGGAATTATGATCGAAGTCGGAATTACAACAGGAATGGTAGCGTTAATGATTGCGACTGCTTCCGCTTTCGGATATGTATTTGCCATTGAAGGGATTCCGGAAATGTTAGGGAATTTAATTCTTTCCATTACAGATAATACTCTATTAATTCTGTTGTTAATTAATATTTTGCTATTATTTGTTGGCTTTTTCCTAGATTTAAGTCCAGCCGTTATTATTTTCACACCGATCCTCTTGCCAATCGTTATACAGATAGGGGTCGACCCAGTTCACTTTGGCGTCATGATGGTTATAAATTTAGCCATTGGGTTATTTACACCACCAGTAGGGGTGTGCCTGTTTGTATCATGTGGGATTGCTGGGATTTCTGTAAGTGATTCGATTAAGGCATTAATGCCGTATTTTTTAGCAATGATTGTTGTCTTGTTGTTGATTACGTATGTTCCGCAAATTGTGACGTTTTTGCCTAATTTGTTGATGTGATTAAGTAGTGGGTTCTTGTCATCTAGTACTTTAAAGTACTAGATGACAAGAATTTTTTGTTTTGTAGCGGGCTCATGCCTTTTAACTTTAATAAAAAGTCAATTTAAATAGGTTACACTTAATTGGACAAGTTCATACACTTGATTCAAATAAAAGGTAGGAGATCATATTTCCACAATAAATAACACCTACTGTAGGACTTCTTAAGATGAGACGTGGATTGTAATCATATTCCATAAAAGATTCTAGCTTGGCTTTTACCCTACTTTCATCTACGATAGATTAATAGAGTACAGTTTTGTAAGGGGATACAGATGAAAAAGATTCTAGTTTTTGCGATATGCTTGTTTCTGGCTCTTATAGGAACAATGGTACAAGCTGAAGAGAAATCCAGCCTTGTGGTTGGTTATGATCCCAATTTTCCTCCTGTACATTTTAATCAGGATGGAGAGCCTGTTGGTTTTGCTGTAGATATAATGAATGAAATAGCGTTACGAATGGGAACAGAGATTAAGTATATTTTAGTCCCACAAAAAGAGGCTATTGAAAAACTTCAAAATAAACAAATAGATATTTTGTTAAGTGCCTACTTTAATGAAAAGCATGCTGAAGTGATGGAATTTTCCGAGTCTATATTAGGAACATCAATTGGACTACTCGTTCATGAAGAGAACAATGAAATTGAAGGTTTAGCTCAATTAACGAACGCAGTGACAGCGCTTGAAAGCGATACACTTGAATACGAGTTTTTACGTAACATTCGTGGGATCAAGTATCATGTCGCAAGTAATCAGGTGACTGCATTAGAGTTACTATTTAATGGTCGTGCTAATGCATTTGTTGGGAATGTGATAACAGCCCAATATATTTTAGAGCAAACAGGTATGCAGGATGATTATAAAATTGTCGGCAATTATCTGCTCCCTATCGAATATACTATGGCTGTTCAAAAAGAGAATTATTCACTACTTAGTCAACTAAACCGTGCTATTCATGATATAAAACGTGATGGCACATATAGTGCCCTATATGCGAAGTGGTTTGAAAGTGAAAATGAATTAGCGGACCGCTTATGGATGATTATTCAAATCATCGGATCGTTGCTCTTTTTCGTTGTGATCCTTTTCTTTATAGGGATACGTTGGAATAGGAAGTTACAAAAAGAAGTCGCAAAAAAAACAAATGTCTTAAACCAAATGAATGTCAAACTTCAAGAGAAAATTGAACAAACGAAAAATAGTGATGAATTCCAAAAGCAAATATTAAATAGTAGTCCGCGTGGAATTGCAACGGTTAATCAAGAAGGAATCATCACGTCTTTTAATACGAAAGCTGTTGAAATATCAGGAGAAATAGGTCAAATTATCGGTCTTCATTATGAACAAGTTCTGTTGTTGCAAAAACTGTTAGAGGATCGTTTTACTAAAGTGTTTCAAACAAAAAACTTATTCTTAGGTGAAGAAACTGTATGGGAGAGAGATGAACAACGTACTTACTATTTACGTTACTATGTTTATCCTTTATATGATTTTGAAAAGCGTTTAAATGGACTGATTGTTACATTTGAAGATATTACAGAAGAAAGAAAGTTACGTCTTCAAATCTTTGAACAAGAAAAGAACCAGGCTCTTAGCAGAGTTGTTGCTGGGATCGCACACGAGATTCGTAACCCACTAACATCAATCAAGACATTTGCAGAGCTGATCCCGCGCAAATATAATAACGAACGCTTTCAAAAAGAAATTTCCACCTATGTACCTCAGGAAATTGAACGAATCAATCAGTTGATTGAAGGATTAATTGATTATGCAAAGCCAAAACAGTTAAATAAAGAATCGATTGATGTCTCATTAATAATGAAAGAATGTACGATTTTATTTGAACGTACGGCTCTTAATAAAGGAATCTCTTTGGTATGTGAAACAGAAGAAGATCTCTGGATTGAAGCCGATTCCAATCAGTTGAAACAAGTCATTATCAATTTAATTATTAATAGCTTGGATGCCATGAGCACTAGAGATGAAACGGAAGATTGGTTTTTAAACTTAACAGCGTATTCAAAGGAAGAAAGCATTGTCATGAAAGTGTCAGATAAAGGTACTGGCATGACTGAAGCCGAGCAACTCCAAGCGTTAGAACCTTTTTACACAACAAAAGAAAAAGGAACCGGTCTTGGCTTAGCGATAGCGAACCAATATGTCCATGAAAATAAAGGGAAGTTAGAGATGGATAGTAGGAAAGGGAAAGGTACGACCATTTCGTTAACATTTTCAAAAAAAGGATTGAGGGTGAGTTTATGAAACGGATTATAGTGATCGATGACGAAGCTTCAATTTGTTCTTCTTTGGAGTTTGCTTTAGAGGACCAGTATGATGTAGTTACAACGACAAAACCAAATGAAGGGCTAAAATCGATTGAAGAAGAGAGTTATGATTTATGTTTGCTAGATTTAAAAATTGGACAAGTAGATGGTCTAGATGTATTAAGAAAAATCAAAGGGGTTAGTCCTAAGACTGTTGTTATTATGATTACAGCTTATGGAACAATTTCAACTTCTGTCAAAGCGATTCAAGAAGGCGCTTATTCTTATTTAACGAAGCCGATTAATATTGAAGAGCTTTATTCTATTATTCAACAAGCACTTCATTACCAGCATTTAAATGAACAAGTCAATTATTTAAGTCAAGAATTAGAGAAAAGATATAGCTTTGAAGGAATTATTGGGAAAAGTGCAGCAATGGCTTCTGTTTTTAATCTGATTCGAAAAGTAAAAGAAGTAGATTCTAATGTGTTAGTTGTTGGAGAAAGTGGTACTGGTAAGGAATTGGTTGCTAGAGCGCTTCACTTCTCAGGAAAGCGCAAAAAATCGCATTTTGAAGTCGTGAATTGTGCTGCCATCCCTGATCAACTTCTTGAAAGTGAGTTATTTGGTTATGATAAAGGGGCTTTCACTGGAGCTGTCTCTAGTAAAGAGGGAAAGTTCCAGCTAGCGAATGGAGGAACGATTTTTCTAGATGAAATCGGAGATATGCCACTTTCGTTACAAGCAAAACTCCTACGGATATTACAAGAGAAAGTTGTCACTAAGCTTGGTTCTAATAAAGAAATGAACCTAGATGTACGTGTAATTGCAGCAACCAATAAAAACCTTGAAGAAGCGGTAAAAAACGGAGAATTTCGCGAAGATTTATATTTTCGCTTGGATGTTATAAAGGTACCATTGCCACCTTTAAGAGAAAGAAAAGAAGATATCCCATATTTAATTCAATCCTTTATTAAACAATTTAACTCGGAGATAGGTAAAGAGGTAAAAGGATTGACGAAAGAAGCAAACCGAATTTTAATGAACTATGATTATCCTGGCAACATTCGAGAACTATCCAATATTATTGAATCATCTATGGTTCTTGCAGACGATGAATATATTGAAATGCTGGATTTACCACAGCAAGTAAGGTCAATCCAATCAGTTGAACGAATAGAAGGAGAAACGATTCTTGATTTTGTAGGGCTTCCTTTAAAAAAAATGGAGAAACAGTTCATATTAGCAACGCTTGAGGCGAATAAAGGTCATCGAAAAAATACAGCTTCCATGCTAGGGATAAGCGAGAGAGGGTTACGTGACAAGTTGAAGCAATATGAGCAATAAGAAAGCGGCAAAAATTGCAGTACGGCAATTTTTGCCGCTTTTTATCCGGCAGAAATGTATGCGTTAACTTGAAAACGCATACATTTCTGCACTTTGAAAGTTGGCACGGGATTTGCATTAAAGAAGGTGGAAAGATAAAAAAGTCTAGGGGGAATCATCTATGAAAAAGTTTTGCACGTTGATTGTTGCATCAATGCTTGTTTTTTTAACTGCATGTGGAGGCGAAGGTACTACAAATTCAGAGGCTGAAGAGACAAAAGGAACTGAAGTTGAAAGTAAAGAGCAACTTGAAGATTTATTTGCAACAGTAGCAACAGGGGGAACATCTGGGGTGTACTATCCAATCGGTGGTGCGATTTCAAATATTATTGAAACTGAACTTGGAATTGATTCTTCTGTTCAAGCAACTGGTGCATCTGTTGAGAATGTTAACCTTTTAAATACGGGTAGAGCCGAACTTGCCATTACGATGGCCGACACGGTTTTACAAGCTTATGAAGGAAGCGGTGCATTTGAAGGAGAACAGCCAATTGATTCATTAAGAGGTTTAACGGCACTTTATCCTAACTTTGTTCAAGTTGTAACAACTGAAGCTTCAGGAATTAAAAGCATTGCTGAATTAGAAGGAAAAAGAGTAGGGGTTGGGGCTGCGAACTCTGGTGTAGAGTTAAACGCACGTATGGTTCTTGAAGCGCATGGAATGACTTATGATGATGTTGACGAAGATTACTTATCTTACAGTGAAGCAATTGATCAAATCAAAAACGGTATGATCGATGCAGCATTTGTAACTAGTGGTGTTCCAAATGCAACAGTTATTGACCTTGATACAACGCATAAAGCTAAAATTCTTCCGATCGAAGGCGAAGCTATGGATTACTTAATTGAGAACTATCAGTTCTTTTCAAGTGAAATGATCCCAGCAGGTGCTTATGGAAATGAGGAAGAGATTCCAACAGCCGCTATTACTAATTTATTGCTACTTTCAAATGAAGTCTCTGAAGACGCTGGATACGAAATTACAAAGGCTTTGTTTGAAAATCTTGAGCAAATTCAAGGATCTCACAATGCAGCAAAAGATATTACGTTAGAAACCGTTGACGTTGGTATGTCTATTCCATTTCATCCAGGAGCTGAGCGTTACTTTAAAGAAGTGGGCGCACTAGACTAATACATTTTCTTGAGAGCTGACTCTTTCAAAAGCGCACTACGATTCCTTAAATGGACGGTTTGTTGAATGGAGTCAGTTTCTTATTTTTAAGAGATAGGGGGTTGTGAAATGAGAATCTGGTTCGTATTCATTCTTTTCATTTTATCGGCTTGTACGAATCCAGATAAAATGACCCTTATTATTCAGAGTCAAGAAGATGGGATTATTTATAACAAAGTGAATGATCTGAAAGCTGGAGATGCATTCACAATCAAGTGGATTCATTCTGTCGAGAAAACACCATGGAGTGAAACCTATCAACTTACGACTGAAGGAAATCTTTTATTAATAGAAACAGTGTTTACATCATTTGGCGCAGGTGTTCCTCATCAAAAAGGAACCATGAGCGTAGAAGATGGAGAAGTAATCATTCGAGATATAAATGAGAAACTACCTGTGTTCCGATGGATTCATTCACAAAATGTTAATTTTGAGCTTGAGATTAATGAATCAACAGTTTTTGATGCGGAAGACCTGCCCCACCATGAAAGAATGGAAATATTTGTAGAGAAGAGGTGATTGTCATGGCAGAGCGTTCAACTATGGACGAACCTCAAATGACAAAAGAACAGCAAGAAGTTTTAGAAAAATACGATGCAGAATCACGCTTTCGAACTTTCTCCAACAAGACGGTTGGAATAATCGTTTCGTTTATTGCAATTTCTTTATCTCTTTATCATATGTATACGTCTTATTTTGGAACACCAGCTACGTTGCAACACCGTTCCTTGCATGTTGCAGCGATCTTAGCTCTAATCTTTTTATTATATCCGCCGTTTAAAAAAGCAAGTCGAACAAAGCTTCCTTGGTATGATGTAATATTCGCTCTTATGGCTGTTTCGACATCTGTCTATATCTTTGTTGAATACTTAGGGATTGTGAACCGAGGTGGCTTACCAAATAATTTCGATTTATTATTTGGGGCTATGTTAGTTCTATTAGTATTAGAGGCATCACGTCGTGTAACAGGCTGGGGTTTACCAACGATGGCCGTTATATTCTTCTTATATGGATTATTTGGCCGTGAATTATCAGGAATTTTTCGCCATCGTGGCTATACCTGGGATGAACTAGTTAATTTTATGTATGTGACTACAGAAGGGGTTTATGGAACAGCAATCGGCGTTTCAGCTACTTACATCTTCCTCTTTATTTTATTTGGTGCTTTTCTATCGAAATCAGGGATGGGACAATTTTTTAACGATATGGCATTAGCGATTGCTGGGCAAACGCGTGGGGGACCAGCAAAAGTATCAGTTATCGCAAGTGGTTTCTTAGGGAGTATTAACGGGGCAGCTGTTGCCAATGTGGTGACGACAGGTTCTTTTACGATTCCACTAATGAAAAAAATTGGGTACAGTCGTAATTTTGCTGGAGCTGTTGAAGCTGCTGCCTCTGTCGGGGGGCAAATTCTACCACCAATCATGGGAGCTGCTGCCTTCATAATGGCTGAAACATTAGGGATCCCGTACAGTCAAATTGCCCTAGCTGCGTTATTACCAGCGTTACTTTTCTATCTAGGGATTATTGTTCAAATTCATATTCGTGCAACCAAAGAAGGATTAAAAGGGATTTCTAAAGAAAACCTTCCAAGAGTCATGGAAGTATTAAAAGAGCGGGGGCATTTGCTTATCCCACTTATCTTTCTAATGTATATGCTGTTCTTTAGTGGACGCACGATTATTTTCTCTGCGTTCCTCACGATTATTATTACCGTTGTCGTTAGTATGTTACGAAAAACAACAAGAATGTCAGTACGAGATATTACTGATGCATTGGAACAAGGGGCGCGGACATCTATAGGGGTAGCGATTGCCTGCGCTTGTGTTGGAATTGTTGTTGGTGTGGCAACAATGAGCGGTTTTGGCTTGAAGCTGGCAAATGGGATTGTCACGTTTGGTGGTGAAAGCTTATTTTTAACCCTTGTCTTTACGATGATTGCATGTATCGTTCTTGGAATGGGGCTACCAAGTATTCCAACGTATATTATTACGGCAACAATGGCTGCTCCTGCACTTATCACACTAGGTATTGAGCCATTAGTTGCACATTTATTCGTTTTCTATTTTGGAATATTTGCAAACATTACGCCACCTGTTGCCTTAGCTGCATTTGCAGCCGCAGGGATATCAGGAGGAGATCAAATGAAGACAGGTTTCCTATCAATGAAATTAGCCGTTGCCGGATTTATTGTTCCATATATGTTTGTTTACAATAACTCCCTTCTGTTGATTGATACAACCCTTATGGAAGGATTGCTAGTTGTCATAACAGCGGTCACGGGAGTTATTATGCTAGGAACGGCAGCAGAAGGGTATCTATTTGCTAACATAAACCCTATTTTACGTTTGCTATTATTTGGAGGATCCTTGTTATTCATGAATCCCGTTTTCATACAAGATTTAGCTGGATTTGCCATTATCGCGCTAGTTGTAGTGATTCAATGGAAAAAAGGAAAGAAAAAAACATCTGTTCAGCCAAAGTCTATTGCGATGTAGTGCTAAAGAAATAAAGCATTTTAGCGGAGAGGCTTCGATTCTTTGAAGCCCTCCATATCATGGACAAATACGGCATTTCAAAAATACCAGTCAGATACATTGAATTTGTAGATGAAAAAGGAAGAACCTATCGAATTCTAACCACAAGATTTGATCTAACTGATCAACAAATAATGGACATCTACCGTAATCGTTGGGTAATTGAGTTATTCTTCAAATGGATTAAACAGCATCTTAAATTACCAAAATCTGGAGTGCGAAGCCACAAGATATTTGGAATCAAATGTTTCTAGCCCTGATAGCATATGGGCTTTCACTCAGCTGGAAACGAAATCAACCAAGACACCATGAGAATTCTTGGTTTTTATTCAAATTTAATGAATAATCATGTTTAATTACTATTTAAAAAGGGTATTAACTTTTTGGGACTTGTATAAATTTTATTTATTATCTAGCTAGGAGAAAGTAATACAACGTTGATACTGCATATTCTAGTACTATTAAAAAAAGTAGGGGGAATTAAAAGTGGATATTTATTTCGAATCTTCATTTAAACTAAGAGAATTTTTCGAGGCTAATAAGAATAATTTTGAATCTACTTTGTTGGATGAAGCAGTAAACGTTAAAAATAAGATCAATGAAATTCTAAAAATCGGTAATATAGATTTAGTTAATAATGCACATCAGTTAACTGTTTATATCATTAATAATGAAGATAATGAACTAAAACTATTTGCGAAAAAGGAAGGGATAGCCTGGGCAACACATTCTATAGAATTAACTTTTAAGCTGGAATGGGTACAAGCTATTCGTAGAACTTTATGGTTTTTTATACATAAGTATTATGATCTATCTAATCAATATAATATTGACGATTTTTTTATTCTAGAAGCACAGATAAATAATAGAGTAGACATTTTTCTAAATGCATTTTTTATTAGTTACTCTACATACAAGGATTCACTGATTAAAGCACAAAAAAAATTAGTCGAAAATCTATCAGTACCGATTATTCCTATAAATGGTAATGTTAGTATATTGCCATTAATTGGATCAATTGATATTAATCGTATTTATATTCTAAAGGAAAAAGTATTAGCAGAGGTATCAGATTTACGAATTCAAACGTTAATAATGGACCTTTCAGGTATCGCTAGTATGGAACAAGTAGTTATCTATGAATTTTTGAAAGTTATTGATGGTATCTCATTGATGGGATGCTCAACTGTATTAACAGGATTACGAAAGGAAGTAGCCAAAGATATTACGGACTCGGGAATTAAATTCAGTCGAGAAACTAAGAAGTTAGGAACTTTGCAACAAGCACTAGGTGAATACCTATAACACAACTAAAACAGCTAAAATTTAAGTCGGAGATATGTTTGTGGAAATTGTTGGTGAAAATTATAGCAGAGATGGTATATTCTTGTGGCTGTAATTAATGGGACAAGGGGACAGGGTGATGATGGAGATTGTTTCTTGTACGATTCTTATAACTGAGCCTAAATCAATGATCGGATGCCCGAAGTGCTTTTTCAATTGAACATTCAAATGTTTTGTTCTACTACATCTTCCACTATAATTCCTCCCCTCCTACCCTGATGATAGTTACTATAAATTTTATATTAAATAACCTATTTATTATTATATCAAAAATAATTCAGTACTTTAAATGAATAGTTTTACTATTTATACTAAAAAAACAACGTTATCAATTTACTTAATAAACAATAGAATGAATTAGGAGGATAATGAAATGAAAAAAATTGGCTTTATCGGATTAGGTACAATGGGTCTTCCAATGGCAGGACATTTATTAAACAACGACTATGAAGTTATTGCGTATAATCGCTCGAGAAATAAAGCCGACTCCATTGAAAAACAAGGAGCAATCATTGCATCCTCACCTGAAGAAGTTGCTAAAAAAAGCGAAATTGTTTTCACTATGCTAACTGCGGATCAGGCTGTTGAAGAAGTGATTTTAGGCGAAAAAGGCATTATTAAAGGAGCACATGCCGGCTTAATTGTTGTCGATAGCAGTACAATTTCGCCGAATACAAGTAAAAAAGTAGCAGATATCCTTTTAAACAAGGGGATTGAAATGTTAGATGCACCTGTTACAGGTAGTGAACCTCAAGCTATTGAAGGTATTTTAACTTTTATGGTTGGTGGAAAGAAAGAAGTTTATGAAAAATGCGAGCCTTTATTTTATGTGATGGGGAAACAAGCTTATTATATGGGAGAAAATGGATCAGGTTCGTATACGAAACTAGCTAATAATACGATGGGTGCTATTAATCTATTATCCTTCTCAGAAGCCATAACGATGGCAGCAAAATCTGGGGTTGATCCTGAGCTATTTATACAAGTCGTCAGCGGCGGTGGTGCCAGAAGCGGGATGATGGATAATAAAGGCCCGAAAATATTAAATAGAGATTTCTCTCCTCATTTTATGACTGATCTTATTTATAAAGATCTAGGATTAGCAGCTGATGTTGCAAAAGAACTTGAACTACCTACTCCTGTTTTATCCTTAGTAAAAGAAATGTTTCAAATGGCAAGAGCTAAAGGATATGGGGCCGAAGATATGAGCGCAGTAATAAAATGTTATGAAGAATTAGCAGGAATCGAAGTAAAAAAGGATTAAAACATTGTAAAAAGAATTGTCTCTATTAATCGTTGATAGAACTGTAATACCGATTGCACTTTGTCTTATCTCAAGAAAAATAATCATTTTTTTGTCATTCATTCTTTCTCTAGGAAAGATATTTGCGAAAATAAACTGAAATTCAAAACAGGAGTGTTTTAAAATGAAATATCGTCGTTTAGGCAATAGCGGATTAAAAATTAGTGAAATTGGACTTGGCAGCTGGCTAACTTATGGAGAAACGGTAGGGAACCAAAACGCCATTGACTGTATTCATCAGGCTTATGAGCTTGGTATTAATTTTTTTGATACTGCAAACGCATACAATCGAGGCGAAACTGAAAAAGTGGTTGGTGAAGCTCTTAAGTCTTTTTCTAGAGAAAGTTATGTGCTTGCAACAAAAGTGTTTTTCCCTATGGGAGATGGTCCGAATGATCGAGGCCTATCAAGAAAGCACATCATTGAACAATGCGATGCGAGCTTAAAACGATTAGGTGTTGATTATCTTGATCTTTATCAATGTCATCGATTTGATGAAGAAACGCCAACAGAAGAAACATTACGTGCATTAGATGATTTAGTTAAGCAAGGAAAAATCCTATATTACGGTGTTAGTGAATGGACTGCAGCACAGATTACGGATGCTGTACATATAACAAAAGAAAAAAATCTACGACCACTCGTTTCAAATCAACCAATCTATAACATGCTTGTACGCTATATCGAAAAAGAAGTTTTACCGGTTTCTGAAAAAGAAGGGATTGGACAAGTTGTCTTTTCACCTTTAGCCCAAGGAATTCTTACAGGTAAATATAAACCAGGTCAAGTGATCCCTTCCAACACTCGTGCAGCAAATGAAAACATCAATCGTTGGATTAAAAGCTACTTAAATGATGATGTTTTAGAACGAGTTGCCCGCTTGGAAGGAATTGCAAATGATTTAGGTATTAAATTATCCCAATTAGCCGTTGCCTGGATCTTAAGACAGCCAGGTGTTAGCTCTGCAATTGTCGGGGCAAGTTGCCCGGAACAGGTAACTGAAAATGTAAAAGCCTCTGAAGTTGAGCTTTCTAATGATGTATTAACTGAAATTGAATCTATTTTAAAAGAAATTGATGGATTTGTACCTATTTGGTAAAAGATCAGGTTTAAATTAACCCTCACGCAAATCATCTAGTGGGAAGTCAGGTGAAGAAAGAGACATACTAGCCTATAAAAAGTCTGAAATAGGTGAATTACAGAAAATAGCGAAGAGACTGACAATAGTAGCAGAAACCGTGGATAGGGTCTGTGCTACTATTGTTCGTATGTTTTTTAGCGTGAATAGCCCGCTACTTCAAAAGTCGGAGCTTATGGAAATCAGGATCACTTGCTTGTTTTTCCATATTTTTTAACGTCACCAAATCCTCATACACGGACACGACTCTTCCACTAAAGTCATCAAGCTCACCTGTTGCCATATAATAGGCCCATTGTGGAGCCTGATGTGGCGGTACATCAATATTTTCCTCAAATAAATTCTCAATTTCACTTAAATACCGTTGACCAACATTTGTATCTCTTTGGTAACGAGTCATATCTGTATCATTTAATCCTGGATCTAGCGCAAATACTTTAATTGGAGTTTCCTCTAATTCTTCAGATAAGTTTTCTGTTAACCGTGCCACAGCTGTTTTAGACGTTCCGTATCCATTACCATATTTAAAAGAGCCTACGGTACCACCGCCTGCAATGTTGATAATAGTTCCATAGCCTTGGTTGATCATAACTGGCACTACGGCTTGGACACAGTGAAATGTTCCAAATAAGTTAGTAGATACATCATTAATCCAATCTTCCTGTTTTACTTCCCAAGTCGGACCAATCGCTTTAAATGCACCAGCATTATTAATCCAGACGTCAATTCGACCATAATGAGTGATTACATCCTCCACTACTTGTTGAACCTCAGATGGTTGAGTTACATCCATCGATACCATTGAAGAGGTACGAGGGGACAGGAACCGCGTCCCAGTTCCAGTTGAGAAATAGGCGAAGATTTCATCCCTGTTGAGCGCAGATACTTGTTCTATTAAAAGTCTGTATTTTCATTCTAGCATTCAACAAGAATAATAGATAGAAAACACATCGTAAGAATTGGGACAATGAACCTATTCCTCTCTACCCAGAGGAAACGAATAAGATATGTGAATGTTCCGGATGTTCCGGTAATAAATTACGTTCCTGCTCCCAGTGGCAATTTGCTAGGGGCAGGACTTTTTCTAAGAAAGAAATAATGGACTTTTTTAAACAAACTTTATCCTATAATGCAGAAATAAATTTACTCGGACATCATTTGTTTGGCTTCAAAATATAACGTTTGAATAAATTTTTTTGTATTAACTCGAGTAGAAGTTACCGGTGATACAGATTCGTTTTTTAATTCTAACATTCTTTTTCGAACAACTGTAAAATCAAAAAAGTGGGAAGCATACTTTTCAAATAGTGCATTTGAAAAGTCAGTAAGTCCAAGAGATGCTAAGTGATTTAAGGACTGATAAATCGTTCTTCGGACCCGCTGTTTAGAAGCCTTTATCTCTCTTCTTAGATTTTCATCATCCGCAGTTGCTCCTAGCTTTTTTGTAGCGACATGCTCATAAATAGTTGTAAGAGAGGGCATTTCGTGATCAAATGTATACTTCTTCTCAAAATTAAATAAATAAACCAATATATCTAGTAAATCTCTAGAGCCGCTTTCGCCAGAGATCCCTAATTCAGATAAAAGAAATTGGCCATAAGTCTTAATATTATCCTCTTTATAAGCAGACGGTTTCCACTTAGTTTCAATGTGAAGGACGGTATTTAATGACTTTTGAATGTCATAAATGGATTTTTCTAAGCGGATATGCTCCATCACTTTTTGAATCACAGCTAATACTTCGATTTTATTAATCGGTTTATTCACATAGTGCTCTATCCCAAGTAGATACGCTTCACTAATTAGATCCTTTGATTCAATTTGAGAGATCATAATGATTTTGCCCTTAAACGTAGGTTTGATTGTTCGAATCGTTTCAAGTCCATCACGATGAGGCATTAGTAAATCAATTAATAAAATATCTACCTTTTTTATGTTTAGTGTTTCTCCATCTAATAATGCACCATCTTCAGATTCACCAACAACTTGCCCTAGATCTTCATCCTCTATAAATTGAGCGAGCATAGAACGAACGATTTCATCATCATCGGTAATATAGAAGTTCATCTAGAACACTCCTTTTCTACTAAATTTTCAACTGGCAAGCTAATTGTAAATACAGTTCCTTTATTCCCTGGTCTACTTTGGAAGGTGACGGTGCCGTTAAGCTTTGTAACCATATCCTCTACAAAGGTTAATCCAATGCCTGTTGAGGGATTACCCATAAGGTCAAATTTAGAAGTGAAGCCAGGTTTAAATATTAATTTTTTATGCTTATCAGTAATCCCGACTCCATCGTCTTCAATGTTAAATTCAACCCAATTTTGCTTTGCGATCACTTCTATTTTGATGGTTCCCTTATCAGTAATAGCTTCAACGGCGTTTGCGACTAAATTATTGAGAATCGATAAAATCGTATAGATATGGTAATGAGGGTGCACTCCCTCAATCGTATAACTAAATTTAACCTCTTTTTCTAATAAGCTAGCATACTTTTCATTGGCTCGAACAATAATATGAATGAGATCAGTGATATTGACATAATCTGAGAAACTCTCATTTGTAATAAGTTTAGATAATCCAGCAAAAATTCTTTGATTGTCTTTTTTGATGTCATGTACCTCACCAGCGATTTCTAGTAGTTGTTGACGAGTTCTTTTGATGACATTGCTGTTAATAAGTTGATCCTGAGTTAATCCTCTATATAGCTCGTAAGCCTTTCTGGTGATTGCTTCGGAGTTTTGAAGTGATTTTTTCAAGTGAATCGATTCCTCATACAAATTGGATACGAGCATGAGCATATGTTCATTTTGCTTTCGAACTTCCCGCTCCCGTGATTGAGCCTCATATAACTTCATCATACTAAAAACACCTAAGACCATAAAGCTATGAGAAAGCGCTATTATAACCATTTCCGTCAAAGAGTTAGAAGTAATGGTCATTCCAAATACAAGATGTTGCACGAATAGCTCTGAAAAGTCTGATATTAATTCAATAATGATGCCAAATAAGCCAATGATCAAGGGGCGATGGTGGTAACGATTAACTTTCATTACATAAAAAAGACAAGTATAAGTGAAATAAAAGAAAAAAGTGGGATAATGTGATTCAAACGTTGTTAACCAGTTAAAGTTGTCTAGCATTAGCCAATCTAGTAGAATTCGAAAAATGACAACTACAGAAGCAGTTAAAAAACCTGGAATAATAGCGGTGTTTCTTAAAAATAGTAGAAATAGGAAAAGAACGGGTGGGCCTAAACTAACTCTGAATGTTTCATTAATGGGGTAAAAATTAATTTCGCCCGCTAGTGGAACAAAAAGGATCATAAAAATCATAATCGTACGTTCTTTTTTTAGTAAAGGATAAAGGTTCAAAGGTGTCACTCCTAGAGGTTGTTTAAAAAACTACTAAAGATTTAAGCATAATTTTATATAAAAAGTTATTTTTATTCAACTATATCTGCGATAAATTAGGTGCAATGACTCCGCACGCTACGCGTCAGCGCTTATCCCATTGGCTTTAAAACCATTCGGGGATCCACTTATTGCTGTTCAAAAAGGGAAATAACCACCTTGTTGAATAGACTCTATATTTTTTTGTGTGTTTTCTTGTAGCATTCGGTTTCTTTTTGTAGATTTCTTTCTATACTAATGTATATTTGTAAGCAAGAATAAATGCAAACGCTTACATTATATTGGGAGGTGTCATTGACTTAAAAAATGAGAGGAGTTTTTGAACACGGGTAAATAATAAACTAAAGAGGTGATTCTTATGGTAGAAGCGATCATTGATTGGGGAAATACGATTTTATGGTCCTATGTGTTAATTGTTTTACTTGTTGGGTTAGGTATTTATTTTACGTTCAGAACGAAATTTGTTCAAATTAGAAATCTTGGAGAAATGTTTCGTTTAATGAAAGAAAGTCCTTCGACTAACAGCGGAGAGAAACAAATTTCATCATTCGGGGCTTTTTGTATTAGTGCTGCATCAAGAATTGGGACTGGTAATCTTGCTGGGGTGGCCATTGCGATTACTTTAGGAGGTCCAGGTGCTGTCTTTTGGATGTGGATTGTTGCTATTTTTGGTGCAGCATTAAGCTTTATTGAAAGTACATTAGCTCAAGTATATAAGGTTAAAGGATCCAATGGGTACAAGGGTGGCCCAGCCTTTTATATGGAAAAAGCTCTTGGTGCTAGATGGATGGGTGTATTGTTTGCGATATTAATTACCTTCTGTTTTGGACTTGCTTTTAATTCGGTTCAAGCAAATACGATAACATCTGCATTTGAGGAAGCCTTTGGCATAAATCGACTTGTCCTCGGTATTGCTCTAACTGTACTGACTGGTTTGGTTATCTTTGGCGGCGTGAAACGTATTGCTAAAGTGACTCAGGTAGTTGTTCCGATTATGGCTCTATGTTATTTAATTTTAGCTACATATGTAGTGATTGGAAACATTGGCGAAATTCCTGGGATGATTGGTCTTATCGTCTCTAGTGCATTCGGCTTCAACGAAGCGGTTGCTGGTGGGATTGGTGCAGCCATTATGAATGGTGTCAAGCGCGGATTATTTTCGAATGAAGCTGGAATGGGGAGTGCACCTGTTGCAGCAGCAACCGCCGATGTGAGTCATCCAGCAAAACAAGGGTTTGTTCAGACATTAGGTGTATTTATTGACACATTATTCATTTGTAGTGCAACTGCGTTTATTATTTTATTATCTGGTGTTCAAGGAGAAGGAATGGGTGGCATTCAGCTTACTCAGAGTGCCTTAGCTAGTCATGTTGGTTCGTGGGCAACAATTTTTGTCGCTATTGCCATTTTGTTATTTTGTTTTAGTTCGATTGTTGGAAATTACTACTATGGTGAATCCAATCTGGAATTTATTAAGGAAAATAAGACGATGCTCCTTGTCTTCCGTCTAGCTGTCTTAGCAGTAGTACTATTTGGGTCCGTATCAAGTCTAAGCATGGTTTGGAATCTAGCTGATCTCTTTATGGCGCTAATGGCAATCACAAACTTAATTGCTCTTCTTTTAATTGGGAAAATTGCGATTGCTGTATTAAAAGATTACGTTAAACAGAAAAAAGAGGGCAAAGATCCCGTATTTTATGCTAGCAGCATTGAAGGCCTTAAAAATGTGGAATGCTGGCAAGGTGAAGAAATACCTGAAAAGCGTAAAGAAGCCTAATGATGGAAACAGGAGAGCTTGTCTACAGCGACATGCTCAAATAGAGTTATAATTAAAAAGGTTGAAATGAACCCCCTTAAAGTAGACAAGGTATTTAAACTACTTTAGGGGGATTTTTATTTAAACAAAAAGATCATCTCCCCGTTGTTTGAGCTCCTTTTCGTTCGATATCATCCGCGGCAGTTCCAAATAAACCGCTATATCTCATTAATCCTCAGTATCCCAAGTTATAGATAGATCCCAAGCCAGTGGAGTTTCTATGATTTGTTTGACTTCTATTATATTAGTCGTTTTACCAAGTGCCCACATCAGCTTGGCCACAATGGCCTCTTTGTTCATATCTCCAGATAAAATCACATCATATTGTGCAACCTTTCTGCCTACCTCATAAAGATATAAATCTCCTCCTTCTTCTAAACATTGTGTTGAAATGAGGACGACGACGCCTTCATCAATTAACTCTTTTATTTTAGGTAAGAGATTTCTTTGTTCAAATGGAACACCACCATTTCCATAACTTTCGATAATTACCCCTTTATACAACTTCTTCAAAAAGTCAAAAATCTCCGGATTTGTTCCAGGGTGTAATTTCAAAACAAATACATCAGGACATAAACTTGTATCTAACGTAAGTTTCAGTTCATTACGTTCAGGCTGCCAGTAGTAGGTGATCCGATTTTCTTTTATCATAGCGACATAGGGTAAGTTAATACTTTCAAAAGCATCATAGCTTTTTGTTCTCATTTTTACAGCCCTTGTTCCCATCATGACACGCCCATCAAATACAACAAAAACCCCGCCTATGTTTTCACATGCAAAAAGAAGTGCATCTGATAGATTTTTTTTGGCATCTGTATGTTTAAAGCTAATAGGAACTTGAGAACCTGTTACAACAACTGGCTTTTGCAATCCTTGCAGCATATAGGACAATGCTGCGGACGTAAAACTTAGCGTATCGGTTCCATGAGTGATCACAAATCCATCATATTGGTCATAGTTTTGATGAACTGCTTCTGCAATTTCAACCCAATGTTCGGGCTGCATATTTGTACTATCTCTGTTCATGAGGATTTGATAGGTTACATCAACAGATAAAGATGTGTCGTTAAAATAATCTAGTAGATCCTTTGCTGATAGGCCGGGAACAAGTCCCTCCTCACCTTCAATGGATGCAATCGTCCCACCAGTAGCAAGTAACAATAGTTTTTTCATATCTGTCCACCTTTAGATTCCAATATCGTAATAGTGTTTGCATATCGCGACCTTAATGTTTATTATATTATAATACAAGTAAACTAAAATCAATATGTTGTTCTCGTTTCGAGAACGTTTTTATTAATGAGTTATTTTCTCATGCGATAATTTATGACGATAAGCGTGTTCAAAGTTTGTCATAGAAGAAAAATAACTTTTCCTCTACTATCAAACTATAAAAAATACGGAAGCAGGGATCCAGTTGCTAAAGCGATTATCAGAACTTAGAAAGAAGAGAAATTGGTCAATGCAGGAAACGGCTGACCGACTTGGTATTGCAAAAAGTACGTATGCGGGCTATGAATCTGGCTATAGAATGCCTTCTATCCAAGCGTTAGCAGACATTGCTGATTTGTACGAAACAACGGTTGATTATATTTTGAACCGCGAAGTAGAAAAACTTCCGAAATTTGAACTTACAGAACTATTGGCATCAGATGAACATGTCCTAATACTTGATCATTCTCCATTAACTGTTGAGGAATTAAGAGATTTTATTGCTTTTACTAGGGTAAAGAGAGAGCTAAAAAAGGAACTTTGATGAACATGTATGGTCCTTCGTCTTTAATACCACTTTGGCCTATAGGTGTCTCAATAGAGCAAAAAGTAACCTATTGAGACATCGTCTCTCTCAACTCATTCCAGTTAAGGGAAAAAAAACTTTTTTAAATCGATTTGTAGTGTTTTGTTCTTTTTCGTAGTTTAGATTTTAATCTAAATATGAAAGTTGCCAGCTTAATAATGGAAGCGGTTACAAAGGAGGGAAGGCTAATGCAATCATTACAGGGAAAAAGGATAAGTATGAATTTCATTGAGGGAGAAAATCTCGATCGCTGGGTAAAACAGTGCCGTCCACTTGGTAGGAAAGGTCGTTGTGCAGAGTACATTCCTGCTTTAGGGGAGTCAAATCTCTTGGATTTAGGGGTTTGCATCATTACCCCAGAAGGTGTGGAGATCAAATCAGGCGAATGGGATGTTCCTTTTACTCTACAAAGTATCTCAAAAGTCATTAGTTTTATTGCTGCATGTTTAGACCGTGGAATTTCATATGTGCTAGAACGTGTTGATGTTGAACCAACAGGCGATGCATTTAATTCGATTGTCCGGTTGGAAATGAATAAACCGGGGAGACCATTTAACCCAATGATTAATGCAGGTGCTATTACAATAACTTCTCTCCTTAATGGGGAATCACCTGAGCAAAAGTTAAATTCGGTATATGAATTGCTTGAAAAAATGATTGGGAGACGACCAACTTTTAACGAAAGAGTCTTTCAGTCAGAATGGAAAACGGCCAATCGAAATAGAGCATTAGCTTACTATTTAAAAGAAGGCGGTTTCTTGGAGGCGGAGGTCGAAGATGCGTTAGAAGTTTATTTAAAACAATGTTCCATCGAAGTAAATGCCAAAGATATTGCTCGAATGGGTTTAATTTTATCTCAAAATGGATACGATTCGATTCAAAAAAAGCAAGTCTTTCCTAAGGAGGTAGCAAAGTTGATAAAAGGTTTAATGATGACTTGTGGGATGTATAATGCCTCAGGGAAATTTGCAGCTTTTGTTGGGGTCCCAGCAAAAAGTGGAGTGTCAGGGGGGGTTATTGCTTCAGTTCCGGCAAGATATGAGCAAAAGATCCCTTTTCAAATGGGGTGTGGAATAGGGATTTATGGACCAGCGATAGATGAGTTTGGAAATAGTATAGCAGGAGTTGAGCTTTTGAAAAATCTTGCAGATGAATGGGATTTTAGTATTTTTTAACAATTGGATCAGGCATGTAAGAACTATATGAGTATAAAAAAAAGAATAGGGTGGTATAGAAGATGATCACTACAAAGGAAATCAAAAAGGAAGAAAAAAAGAATGTATTAAGTCTGTTCCAGTCTACACAAAAGGTCATACAAGAAGCGTTACATAAATTAGGTTATAAAGATGAAATGTTCGAGCTGCTAAAAGAACCAATCAGAATGCTTACAGTACGTATTCCCGTTCGTATGGATGACGGAGAAGTAAAGATATTTACTGGTTATCGTGCACAACATAATGATGCTATAGGACCAACAAAAGGAGGAATACGATTTCATCCTGAAGTAAGTGAAGAAGAGGTGAAAGCGTTATCGATCTGGATGAGTTTAAAATGTGGAATTGTTGATCTTCCGTATGGTGGGGGGAAGGGTGGGATTGTATGTGATCCGCGAAGCATGTCTTTTAGAGAATTAGAAAGGTTAAGTCGGGGATATGTACGAGCCATTAGTCAAATTGTAGGCCCAACAAAAGACATTCCGGCACCGGATGTTTTTACAAATTCACAAATTATGGCTTGGATGATGGATGAATATAGCCGTATTCGAGAATTTGATTCACCAGGTTTTATTACAGGAAAGCCACTTGTACTTGGTGGTTCACATGGAAGAGAAAGTGCTACAGCAAGGGGGGTAACCATTTGTATAGAAGAGGCTGTAAAGAAAAAGGGTCTTAAATTACAAGGCGCACGTGTGATTATACAAGGATTTGGAAATGCAGGGAGCTTCCTAGCTTCTTTCATGCATGAAGTTGGAGCGAAGGTAGTCGGAATATCCGATGCTTATGGAGCTCTTTATAATCCGGATGGCCTTGATATTGATTATTTGTTAAGTAAGAGGGATAGCTTTGGCACGGTGACCAATCTATTTAAGCAAACGATAAGCAATGAAGAGCTGTTGAAGTCTGATTGTGATATTCTTGTACCGGCTGCGATATCCAATCAAATTACGGTGGACAATGCTCATGAGATTAAGGCGGAGATTATTGTAGAAGCTGCAAACGGACCAACAACATTAGAAGCTACTAAAATATTAACAGAACGTGGCAAATTTCTAGTGCCAGATGTATTAGCCAGCTCAGGTGGTGTCACGGTTTCCTATTTTGAATGGGTTCAAAATAATCAAGGGTATTATTGGGATGAAGAAGAGATTGATAAAAAATTACGCACGATTATGAAGCAATCATTTGAAAGTATATTTCAAATATCACAAAGACATCAAGTTGACATGCGTCTAGCCGCTTATATGGTGGGGGTTCGGCGAATGGCAGAAGCCTCTCGTTTTAGAGGGTGGGTATAGAAGACGTACATAGCTAAGATTTTGTACATAAGCATTTTTTTACATCAAAAAAGCCGATATCCTGTTTCCGAAGGACATCGGCTTTTCAAATAATTAAAAATGAAAATTTATAATTATTATGTACTTGTAGTATTTTGTTTCTTTCTGTAACTTAAACAATAGACTAAATTGTACTTGCTAAATGGTATGATAACCGTTAAAAAAGTTACTGTTAAAAATCCAGGGTATATGGTAGGTATATAGAGAATGGAAGAGAGATCACGCTATAGAAGTTGGAAATGAATATAAAAAATTGGAAGGTGTTTAGAATGATTCAAGAAACTCATACGATAACAAGTCCTTGTAAAGGGATCATTGAAAAAGTTTTAATTACAGAAGACTCATACGTATACGAGTGGGAAAAGTTATTTTTTATTAAAACGTCTGAAGGAAATATGGAAGAAATTTCTGTAGGTGCTAGTGGCACGATTACCTCTCTTTGTATAAAAGAAGGAGACTTTGTATCGACAGAGAGCATATTAGCTCTATTAAAAGATGATCTTTTGATCACTGGGAGTGATTAATGTTTTGTAATATATAAGTTTGGGTTATAAGAGTATTTTTATAAAAGGATTTAAGCGCATTATTATGACCCGTTACCCAGTAACTTTAAAAAACCTTAGATCTTGCTGACAATTTTAAATGGAGGATTCTTTTACTAATCATAGAGATCCACCTTTAAACGAGATCAGACCGCCAGTGCATGCAAGCACTGGCGGTCTCAATCTTTATTCGAATTTAGATCAATTCCGCTGTGAACCCTTTTTTCTGCAATGCTTTTACGATTTCTTCAATATGGTGTCGATCTCTTGTTTCAACAGAAATAGATAATTGGGCATAGCTCGGATAAATTTTATCTCCTATATGGCTAAAGGAGATATCCAAAATGTTTCCTTGGTGTTCCGTCACAACCTGTAACACCTTTTCAAGGTTTCCTGGCTTATCTTTGAGAATGGTATTGAAACGCATAAATCGTCCGGCCTCGACCATCCCTCTTTCAATAATTCTAGATATAAAACTGACATCTACGTTTCCTCCACTTATAACGGGTACCACTTTCTTGTTTTTGATAGGAAGCTTTTGATTTAAGAGGGCAGCTAGTGAAACTGCACCTGACCCTTCCACGAGTAGTTTGTTTCGCTCAAGTAGCATGAGCATCGTTCGAGCAATTTCTGTTTCATCAACAGTGAGCATGTCATCCACGTATCGTTGAACTAACGGAAAGGTGTGTTGTCCTGGCCTTTTGACCGCAATCCCATCTGCCATCGTTGGATGAGCATCGACTGTAATTGGTTCCATTTCCAAAAGCGACTGTGCCATGCTTGGACAAGCCGCTGCTTCCACCCCGTATACTTGTATAGATGGATTTTTTTCTTTCACTGCTGCTGCGAGTCCAGCAAGTAACCCGCCACCTCCGACTGGGCAGACAATGGCGTCGACTTCAGAAATCTGTTCCAGGATTTCTAGTCCAACCGTTCCTTGACCAGCGATGATGGCTTCATCATCAAAGGCATGAACAAAAGCAGCGCCTGTTTGATCTTTTAGATCTAGAGCATAGGCAAGGGCTTCATCAAATACAGCTCCTTTTAATTCAACGTTTGCACCATATTCTTTTGTTGCTTGTACTTTACTTAATGGAGCCCCTGCTGGCATGACAATGGTAGAAGGGATGCCTAGCATCGTACTGGCGTAAGCAACACCCTGTGCATGATTTCCTGCAGAAGCAGCAACGACCCCATTTATTAATTCTTCTTTTCTCAATGAAATCATTTTATTGTAGGAGCCGCGTACTTTAAAGGAACCTGTCTTTTGCAAATTCTCAAGCTTTAAATAAATATCGTTATCCGAATATTCACTAAAGGTAAGTGAGTAGTCTAATGGAGTTTTATGTACGATTCCCGTCATCTTTTCGTGAGCTGTTACAATATCGTTTAATGAAACCATTTGTGCCCCTCCTAGTTATTGTTGAACTAGTATATTATGTTAGTTTTTACAGGAGGAAAAAAGTTATTCGGAAAAAATTTCCGGAAGCAATGGAGTTGTGCTTCCTAGGAGTAATAGTCTTGGAGACAGATAATTTGGTTTAGTAAAAGAACAAAGAACGTTTCAATCAGAAAATGAGTGTACAGAGGTCCAATATAGTGGCAAAAAGAATCGAAATTGATTCGATTATTGTAAATGGACTCCATATTCTTAGAAACGATAGACCCAACTTTCGAAAGAGGTGATTCTGGAGACGGGATGATGTCGGAAAGCAGCAGTACAGATATATATCTACAGGGAGATATAGCATACTCTCTTAATGAAGGAAAATGACTCATTGTTATGTAGAGAAAGAAATAGATTTTCTAAAAGCATCTTAGATGAGGTGCAAGATTTACAGAAGAGCGTGAGCAACATGAAAAATTCTTGGTCCAATAGAGAGTCCCTTTGGGGCTCTTTTTGTATTGAAGGAGACGAAGACTTGCCATATCGAAATGAAACAGTCAACAGTTCTGGAGTTTGGATATTCGCGCTAGTGGGCGCTGATATCTATCCCGTTGTAATAGCTCTCCAAGTAACTTATTTCTTTTATGCTAACGGGTAGCGTTTCTGCAGCGGCAGCAGCGCTTTTTTGCCTAACGAAGCAGACAGATTAACTCAATAATCACCATATAGTTAACATTAGTTGGACATATTTTTTATTGAGGAAGTGTGTGAAGCTGTTAGTTGTTGATTTGAAATCAAGGTGGTATGTTATTGTTTTAACTTTGTTTTATATTTCTTTTGTGTTATTCGTTAGCTTTGTAGGAAAAGGTATATTTTATCCAGATAGACTTGATGGGAGCTATACTGATGTGTCGCATAATTTTGTCCCTTTTACTACCATCGGAACTTATCTACTCAACATTCATAGCTATAATTTAGATACTTGGTTTTATAATACTTGGGTACTCAATCTATCGGCTACTTCTTGATCCAGCATATCGATTTGTCTTGCGATTTCAGGAATAGAATCAAAAATATACTGTTGTGAAATTACGGAGACGATTACGTTAATTAAGTAATTGTTTCTTCGCGTTTGACGGATACTGTGCAACAATCATCTTCCTTTTTTGGTTGCTTTGTAAAAGAGAACTAAGATGAATTAGAGGGAAAAAGAGTACTAGGTAATTTAGCATTATTTTTCTAGTTGCACCTAGTTATTTTTTTTGGTAATATCGTTTCATGACTAACGATTATGAAAATTTAAAAGGCGGTGGTTAGTGTATATTCCTTTAATAAAAATGGAGAACTGCTCCAAGAAGAGAAAGAAACGATTAATCAATTGTCAAAAATGCCGTTGGATTCACTTAATTTAGATGCTGTTTCTGTTGTTACTAACATCTATCGAGTGGCACAAGGGTTGAGAAACAAAATGGAACGAGAAGTTCTATCGAGTCATGGGCTTTCGTGGACTTCATTTTCAATTTTATATGATTTATGGATTTGGAAATCAGTTGAAACAAAGAAATTAGCAGAGTTAACTGCTGTTTCAAAAGCTACAATAAGTAATATTACAAAGACGTTAGAAAAGAAAGATCTTGTGTTTAGAAAAACAGATACGAGGGACAGAAGAATCACTTATGTAATATTGACGGATAAAGGAAAAAAAGTAATGGAAGAGCTATATCCGCAATTTCATAAAGGAGAAGTTGAGATTGTCTCTAGCTTATCGGTTAATGAACAAAAAGACGTTTCTGAATTATTAAGGCGAGTAATAAATGAAAATCAATTTTAGTTAGAAAAATGATAAATAGCTGAAAAGTGATGATAGGAAAATCAGTAGGAATTACCTCCCTGTTCCAGAGAGTCGATGGTTTCTGTGAATCGATACAAAGGTAATCTGAATTACATTCCTAGAGCTTCCTTGTATGTATTTATTGATACAAGGACGGACGAGCCGTTATTCGTTGAGTGGAAGACCATATTCTTCAATAAGGGTGGAACCGCGTGAAAATCACGTCCCTTTAGAAAAGAATATGGTTTTATTTATATGAGGAGGTTATGAAGATGAAAAACGTGTTGGAACAACTGAATGAAGAACAATTAGCCGAAGTCAAAAGGCAAATGACAATATACACACAAGGTGTGCAAGAAATTATCCCTACGGAGGAATTAAAGCTAAAGGTTGCAAAGTCTATTTTTGAAAACAGACCACTTAAAATTAAATTGGGATTAGACCCATCTGCTCCAGATGTACATCTTGGGCACACAGTCGTTTTAAAGAAAATGAGGCAGTTTCAAGAGAACGGACATATAATTCAATTGCTTATAGGAGATTTCACAGGTAAGATTGGAGACCCAACAGGCAAGTCGGTAGCTAGAAAACCTTTAACAGATGAAGAAGTTAAACATAATGCCAAAACCTACTTCGAGCAATTCAGAAAAGTGATGGATATGGAAAAAATCGAACTTCATTACAATTCGAAGTGGCTATCACAATTAAACTTTGAAGATGTCATTCAATTAGCAGGAAAAATAACAGTGGCAAGGTTAATGGAAAGGGACGATTTTGAAGAAAGAATTGCTCTTGGAAAGCCTATTTCACTGCATGAATTTTTCTACCCATTAATGCAAGGGTACGATTCAGTTGTATTAGATTGTGATATTGAACTAGGTGGAACCGATCAACACTTTAACATTTTGATGGGGAGACATTTTCAAGAGAAGTTTGGAAAAGAAAAGCAAGTAGCGATGCTGATGCCATTGTTGGAGGGGCTTGATGGCGTTGAAAAAATGTCTAAATCAAAGAAAAACTACATCGGCATTGATGAAAGTCCACAAGAAATGTACGGGAAAGCGATGTCGATTCCGGATGAATTAATGAATAAATACTTCGAATTAATCACAGACTTCACTCCTGAACAAGTAGAAAGAGTAAAAGCGGATATAGATTCAGGCAAACTACATCCTAGAGATGCAAAAATGCTTTTAGGGAAAACAATCGTTAGGATGTACCACGGTACAGAAGTAGCAGAAAAAGCAGAGCAGCAATTTATTTCAGTTTTTCAAAAAGGGACAATTCCTGATGAGGTGCCAGTGGTTGAATGGAAAGGCAATCTAGAAGTACCAATCCTAGATTTTCTAGTAGATCTAAAGTTATTAAGCTCAAAAAGTGAAGCACGCAGAATGATTGAGAATAAAGGAGTAAATATTAACGGAGAAAAGGTTGAAGATACAGGGTTACGAGTTCTTATTACCGGAGGGTTAGTTGTACAAATTGGGAAACGGAAGTTTGTAAAGATAAAAATGTAATATCTCA
Source organism: Halalkalibacter kiskunsagensis (assembly GCF_037027555.1). Classification (NCBI taxonomy): domain Bacteria; kingdom Bacillati; phylum Bacillota; class Bacilli; order Caryophanales; family Bacillaceae; genus Halalkalibacter; species Halalkalibacter kiskunsagensis. Next base: position 44,613 of record NZ_JAXBLX010000028.1, read on the forward strand.
TTTAAAGGTGCAACTTTGGGTTGCACCTTTAGATTTTTCCTGTTCAACCAAACAAGCTTTAGTTGAACAAGAGCTGTCATTATATTACATGATCTTTTGCTACGCAGCAACGATACTATTTAATAAAATAGATTCAACGGGCGCTTTAATTAAATAGTGAAATTTGTAAGCTGAGAAATAGTCTCGGAGCTTACAAATTCTCAAAAGTCTCAATCGTTTGTTTCTCTTCTTCTCGCAGTTCTTTTATAACGTGGGAATAGTACTTTATAAGTTGTTTCTATAACACTATGTCCCAATCGCTCACTTACATAAATATTGTTGACTTTCTTATATGATAGGACACTTGCATGAGTATCCTTAATCCGTGTATGGAAATTGGAAAACATATACGAAGCTCAATTAAAATTGTAAGAAGGAGCTTATTTGCGTTTGTGTTACTGATTACTTTGTATTTCAATTGTTCGCTATAAAGCTCGTTTATGTGGATTGTAAGACATTAAAATCCATCCTAACAATCCAAATAGTACAAACCCAAACGCATGTAGTGATCCGTATATAGGTACCATATCCAAAATAGTTAAGGAAAAATACCGTTTCGCTATCGGATAACAAATTGAAAGGACAATGATACTGTAAAAAGCAAGCGAGGAAAGGGTTAAAAGTAAGTTTCCATACCTTTTTTTAGTGCTTTTTCGTATTTTCAAAAGGAGATAGGTACTATAAATGATAATATTGCAGGCAAAGATGCTTACACCCATGATCTCCAGTGGTTTAGAAAAAACAATCCCAATCGCAATCAAAATTGGTCCGATGATATCAATGACAACTAACCAGCTATACCAGCTTTTTTTGACCAAGATCCGCCCTAGCATTCCAATAAAAATAGGAACAATAGCAGATGAAAAATGAAAATGAACGGAGCTTAAAGCACTTACTGTAGGATCGACTAGTAGAAAGGTTAGTTGAAATTGATAAAGGGTGTACCAAATACCTCCAATAAAAAAATAAATCAGCCCAGCACCGATTGCTATTTCTTCGATCTTTTCTTTGTTCTCTAAAATTAGAAGCAATCCATATAAAGCGAGTAAGAAAGTAAAAAGAAGCCACGTAAGAGACAAAGATCCTGATATAGCACTATTTCCCGTTTCCCAGGTTTTGTTGCTCATAAGGGAAGCTAAAGAAAGAAGCGCTGCAGGAAAATGCAGAACCGTTATGAAGGAATAAATCTTTTTTTGAAACGTTGTTTGATCCTTGTCGTTAATTAACATAATAATTAGTGGCAAAATCACAAAAGACGCAAACATTAAAAATTTCTCTATCAGACTGAATTGGAAATAATCAAATGTAAAGATTACAAAACTAATGATTCCTCCAATAATAGCCGGAAAAAATGGATGTTTCATAGCAGTAGTTTCCTTTCAATTATATAACCTTGTGAAATTAGTATACTCTTAATAGTTAGTGATAGTCTAAAATATAATTATAGTTCTATTATAGCAACTTCTGGATATACCAACCAACACTAAAAAGAGGTGTAAACCCAATGACCCCATCCAACCATCTATCAAACCTAACCAACGCCTAACAACTTAGAGGCTTTCTCGTCACTAATCAACAAATCAAACACATATACATTAGCCAAGGAAACCATGCCCACGACATCCAAAACCTAATCCGACTATTTGAAAAATACAACATCCCAGCCATCATCCAAGACAGAAACATTTACTTACAGGAAGAACAATTACCAACTAATCCAATCGATTACAACAAAATCATTTGGCACCCAGCTCAAAACCATGAAGCAGGCGGCAATGGGCACCCCCGTGGATTCCGATACTTCACAAAAAGCATTCACGGCCCAAAAATCCGGCACTCAAATCAAAACGGTTAGTGATTAAGTGAAGTTCATTCCCTTTTGAAACAAGTACTTTTCAGGCAGAAGTATAAAAAGCGGGCTTCCCAAGAAGGGAAAAATGGAGAAATGAAACAATTTCACGGGTTAGATCGTGCCAGGGGGTACGGTCTAGGTGATGGGGATTACACTGCCCGAGAGATAAAAAATATAGCAAGGGAACAGAAGCGAACCAGTCTCAATCGAGTAATCCACAGCTTGCAAGTTTTAAAGAGAACAATCGCTGAAGTGGATAAGGACGATTTGGAGAACCAGCCGCTTTTTCCTTTCATTGAAGAATTAAATATCAAACTAGCAACATTCTTGGCGATGCTGGAAAAAAGAGATGACCCGTTATTGAAGGAGCAGATTCCACTTAAAGAGAAGTGGCTAGACACCCATTCCTTGCGATTACTTCAGACAGCAATAGAAGTGGAAGCTTTCCTGCGAACAAGCAAAATAAAACTGGACTATTCCTCCAGTGCCATTTGTTTAGGGAAAATGTTTGAACAGGAAATTAACAACTCCTTTGTCCATTGGTTTAGAAAACAACAATCTATTGAACTGCCAGAGTTCTATAATAGGGTTCAACCTAGGAAACAGGCTTTTGTTAAACCAAATTTCCCAAAAGAACACCGATTTTATCCAGGTTCACCGATCAATTTAAATAGTGAAAGGTACGGCGACTGGGCCCCACCCGAATTAGGTAAATCGAAAAACTTAACTATCTATAACCTATCAGAAAAAGACTGGCATCAGTTAGGAATAAATGATTACAAAGCCTTTCTTAGAGATTGGGCTAGCATACACGAATTGAGAAACAAAGCCGCCCATACAGAGGAAGTTACAGTTAAGGATCTAGCCAGTATGTTGAATACTAAAGCTTTTACGATAAGATTTTCCCTTTTCCAAAAAAGCTTGAACCTGACTTTCTCCTTTTGATACATCCAGACCAACGACTGGATTCATAATTGAATCTCCTCCTAGAAAATAAATTAGTCGGTAACCCCTAGAGCTGCTTTTAATGTCATAGGTTCGCTTGTTAAACGGGATCAATGTCCCAACCAGCCTGAAACATGTTCATACAATTAGGGGGCGAACAGTTTAGCTAACGGGATCGAGTCCCACGGGTGCGACGTTCTACCCCGACTACCGTTATCATAAGACCATATAGAAAAAGGTCAACCAGAAAAATCTGGCTAACCTTATATTACGAACGGGTGCTTATGCTCAATAGGAAAAAGGAAAAACAACAGATGCTCTTGCTGCATAGTACAACGATACCCTTCAATAGAAAAGGATATTCAACAATCAGGAGCTATTGTTGAAAAAACTCAGGAAAGTGATCTCAGAAAATTGAGGTCGCTTTTTTTTTTCAACACATATACGCTTTGGGTGCCTTTCGATAAGGTGCTTTTACCAAGTGGGAAGCACTTTACCAACAGGTGAATTTTTAGCATTTGTCACATGTACATGATGCAGCCAATTTTCCTGTTAAGAAGAGTAGGACTATCAAACTGGTAAAATAATTTAAAATTACATAATAAAATTAGTTATTAATCAATTTAATTGGTAAAATGGTAAAAATAGGTTGTGGTGAATAAAAGATTAGTAGAAAGGACGTCCTCCCCATGTCAGAAAAGCTAATAAGACTAGTCCGGATTAGTTAGACAAGTGTCAAAACGTTAATTGCTTGGTAAAATGAAAATACAAATTATGTGGGCTATCATGCTTATACAGAAGGTTTTTATTAAATAATTGTAAAAAATAGTAATTAAATGGTTGTATTAGTATATAATGCGCTTGGGAGTATTAAAATTGACTGGATCAAATCATTTAGGTACATAGGGGGAAAAGGATGAATTTTATTAAATTTATTGTTCAGAGGAAAATTTTAGTTGGTTTAATGGCAGTCTTGGTGCTGTTAGTAGGGGCGTATTCTATGCAAAAGCTTGATAAGGAGCTTTTTCCAGCGATCGATTTTGATGGTGCTTATATCGTGATTTATGCAGGCGATTTGCAAGCAGCTGAAGTAGAAAGATCCATTACCAGTCCCCTAGAACTTCAGATTTTAGCCATGAACGGAGTGGAGAATATTGACTCTTCGTCTAGTATCGGATCGAGTAGCATAAATGTTTTTTTTGAACGAGGCCGAGGGGAAGAGCTTTATAGAGAGTTAGAAACAATAGTGAGTAGTTCGACTGCTAACATGTCGGGAATTCTAGATGTAGTAACTGGAAAATATAGTACCAATCAACCGTACGATTTTTTTATGGATGTGTCTGGTGGAAGCCAAGAAGACATGTCGACTTTTGCCCAAGATATTTTAGAGCCCAGATTAGAAGCATTGAAAGAAGTGTCAGATGTACTTTTAGTGGGTGTCCAAGAACATGAAATAATGATCAAGTTTAACCGTGAAAAGGTCACAAAAGAAGGTATTGATGTCTCGGAGATTATAGCCTTTCTTCAACAAGCAAATAGTGAGGTCACAGTAGGCACATTAAGTGGAGAAAAGGATTCGCCTTCTCTCCGGTGGAATACACGATTTCAGTCAATAGAAGATGTAGAAAGTATGAAAATACCTGGACAAAGTGGGTTTATAGAGTTAAGCGAGGTTGCGACGGTTTCGGTAAACCCGAAAAAAGAGGCATCTGGAGTTTGGAAAAATGGTGACAGTGAATTTATTTTCGTTCAAGTTGGAAGAGTGTCAAACGTATCTCAAATAGAGATGGCCAAAGCAGTGCGAGCGGAAGTAGCAAAGATAAAAGAAGAGGGCTTAATAAATGGATTTGAATTAAATGATGTTGTATCTCAAGCAGATTATGTTCAAGAATCGATCGAAGGGGTTTCCAATAATATTTTAATAGGTGGCATTCTTGCTGTTGTGATCTTGTTATTTTTTTTACGAAACTTCCGAGCTACGTTAATTATAGGGCTCTCCATTCCTACTTCCATCCTCCTAACATTTATTAGCATGTGGTTATTAGATTATAGCTTTAATGTCTTGACGCTAATTGGACTTGGACTAGGAATAGGGATGATGGTCGACTCTGCCATTGTCATACTTGAATCGATTTATAGAAAAAAAGAACAAGGATTAGAGAGCTTGGCTGCCATACTAGCGGGCATTAAAGAAGTGGCCACTGCTGTCATTGCCTCTATGTTAACAACCATTGTTGTCTTTTTACCAGTTGGGTTAATGGGTGGAGAAATGGGGCAGTTCATGATTATTCTTTCCGCGATTGTAGCAATCACACTTATAAGCTCTGTTATTGTCTCATTCACACTAATTCCATCTCTTGCAGTTAAATTTCTAAAAATAAAAGAGAAAAGTACACGTGAAAAAGAAGGACGATTCGTACAGTTTTATAGCAAAATCGTTTTCTGGATTGTTAAGAAAACGAGGTACAGTATAACTGTTATAGCATTGTTTCTTTTAATGTTTGTTGGTTCTCTCCTATTAATCACAAAAATACCGATGACTATTATGCCAGACGTTTTTAATCGTTATGCAGAGATTGTAGTCAATCTAGAAACTGGTTTAACGCCTGAGGACAAAGAAGATCTAGTTGAGAAGATGGATAAAACTCTTTCTTCTATTCAAGACGTAGAGACTAGCTATGTCATGGATAATGGCGTTGTGTTTTACACCATCATCAATATGACGAAAGGTAGCGATATTACAAGGGATCAAAAAGAAGTGAACGAAGAAATATTTAGAGCTTTGCGAGAACTTGAGGAAACTGAGCCTATCGTAAATATTCAAGGGGTTATGGAAGCAGGGGGAGGACACCCTGTCCAAATAAATATGAAGGGCGAAAGCTTTGAAGAGTTGCAGACATTAGCAACTGATTTTACAAGTGAACTACAAAACATCAAAGGAATCGTTGGCATTTCACATTCGATGGAGAGATCCTCTGTGGAGGAAATGATTGAATTGAACGAGATAGAAATGGAGAATGCAGGATTAACCGCCTTCCAAGTGAGACAATTCATAGAACAGGCATTTCTTCAAGTGCCTGTTGGCGAAATGACATTGGATGACCGAACCCTTCCTATTAACTTAACGTGGGAAGAAACTGTACAGAACGCTTCAGATTTACTGAATTTAGATGTACCGACATTGGAGGGTGATAAGAAACTTTCAAGCTTGGTCCAATTAAAAAGTGTTGTTACTCCGAACACCATTACCCGGATAGATGGTGAACGATACCTTTTTGTTACGGCAGATATTGAAGGAGTGGACCTTGGAACGGTCAATCGCGAAATTCAAAATCTGATCAATGATTTTGAAGTACCGTCCAATTATAGCGTATCTGCAGCAGGTGATTTAGAACAGCAACAAGAACTAATTGTTGAAATGCTTTTAATATTAGGATTAGCTATTTTTTTAGTGTATGTCGTTATGGCTGTGCAATTTAATCACCTGATTCAACCGATCATTGTGATGTCGATTATCCCGATGACAGTTGTCGGGGTCATATTAGGGTTGGTTGTCACACAAAGAGAGCTAAGTGTTATGTCTGCAATGGGTGTCATCATGTTAATTGGAATCGTGTTAAACAATGCCATTCTATTAATAGACCGCACCAATCAGCTGCGAAAGTCTGACTTCCGTGTAGAGGACGCACTTGTAGAGGCGGGGAAAAATCGTATTCGTCCCATTTTTATGACAACACTCACTACTGCAGGAGGAATGCTGCCGCTAGCTCTAGCTACTGGCACTACTGGAAACTATCAAGCCCCGATGGCGACGGTTATCATATCAGGGTTGTTATTTGCTACCTTTATTACGTTACTCCTGATTCCGGCGGTTTATAAGGTATTTTCTTCTAGTGGAACGTTAATGAGAAAGCTATTGAAAAGGGATAAAAGGAAAGACCATATAGAAGAGAAGGAATTGGAGGTTTAAAAGAATTAATCCTAGCGTCTACAGCTTAAGCAAACTGGGTCTAGGATAAGGGTAGAATTCAAGGATACGGGTTCCTGTCCCTCAGTACGTTAAAGTGAGGCCACTGAAAAAGGTACGTTTTTCACCTTTTTCAGTGGCCTCTAAGCAATGAGCGGAACCGTTGCTTTGTTTTAAAGGCTGCTATGAGTGGGTTTCTCATAGCAGCCGCGCAACGTGTGGAGCCATTGCTACTTCCTCGAATCTGCTAAAAAGGACTTTTTCAGTGGCCTTCGTTAAAGTAGCGGGGGACAGGAACCATTTTTTCTGTTACTGTTTTAAATTTGTTTTATATTTCTTTGTTGTGATTCGTTAGCTTTGTAGGAAAAGGTATATTTTATCCAGATAGACTTGATGGGAGCTATACTGGAGTGTCGCATAATTTTGTCCCTTTTACTACCATCGGAACTTATCTACTCAACATTCATAGCTATAATTTAGATACTTGGTTTTATAATACTTGGGTACTCAATCTATCGGCTACTTCTTGATCCAGCATATCGATTTGTCTTGCGATTCCAGGAGTGGACTCAAAAATATACTGTTGTGAAATTACGGAGACAATTACGTTTATTAAGTAATTGTTTCTACGCGTTTGACTCATACTGCCAGCAAATGTCTTCAATCGTGGGTGACTTTGTGAAGTTCAAACTTTCTTATTAAATTACAACGAGTTTGGTTAAATAAAAAAGCTGTCTATAATGGTCTTATCCCTGTCAAGTAGACAGCTTTTTAAAAACTATTTAGATTGTAATTAAGTCTATTATTACCTGAATTATCGTCAATGTATCGTTAACTTTTTCTATAGCTTATTCCACCATTTCATCAGCTTCACTTGATACATCAAATTGAGATAAATAATCGCTCCTTTAAGCTCGTCTCCTTTCATTTGATTTATGATTTATAAAAGTCGTTTCTGTCAATGGGTTGTGGAGGTTGCTCCATCCAGCCTCGTTCAATCAAAAGTTTAAGACCTTCGTCACCGTACTTCATTACCTCTGCTATTATAAGGGAGTAATGGGCTGTTAAATCTTTTCTCATTGAGACAGCCAATGCATCTCCGAGTGCAGAAACAGCAATTTGGTTTGCAGAACTTATAATAAACAGAATTAACCTTTCAGAAAATGGGGAAGTTGTTGAATTTGTTACCTCCATCGTTAGTGGGAATCCGCTAAAATGATCATTTTCTTTCAATAGTTTATCAAATGTATCTATTTGCTTTTCAGCAAGTTTTTTTCCTTTTAATAAATAGTCTTTAACTTCCTTATCTTTTGTTACCTGTATTAAACCCAGCAAAAGGATTAATCCAATGGCATTTCTTTCGATTTCGACAAAAAGTTCTGTTATTTCTAAAGTATTTAGAGGCCTTTTCTCACCTAACAATGTGTTGATTAATGATGGTTGATGTTCAACAAATGCAACATTTTGGGGATACTCTATACTTGGAGGGCGATCATATAGCCCTTTTGAAAGCATGAGGTTTAATGATTTCTTATGTAATTCCGTCTCACTGTATAGACACTCTGCAAAAAAATTATAAATATCGATCCGAGTCACTCTAGAAAGAGTATTTGCATAGTGAGGAATAATTACTTGCCCTCCACGATATACAAAGCTTAATGCAAATAGGTCAGTATAAAGAGCAGGAGCTGATAAATCAATATCTTTATCTGAAAACCCCTTTGGTATTGGAAAGTTTTCTTTTTCGAAAATCGTTTCGACTTTCCCAATAATTGTTTCGACAAGAACTACAACTTCAACAATAATTGATTTTATTTCCTCATCTTGAAGATATTGAAGACAATGTTTGTAAAAACATCTTACCGCTGTGTTTTGAATATATGTTTTCCAAAGAGTTGCAATTTCAGCTGTGGTTAATTTAATATTACTTTTCTCCATACAATAACAACCTCCTATCTCAATACATCAAAGAATAGTATGTCAATAATAGGATGAAAATATTAATCCCAACAAATAACAATACATCGATAAAAAAGGGACTAATGCTACAATTAATACTTTTTTTTACTATCCTGTTGAATTAAATTAATGTTGTTTGGTATTTTTGAACGGGAACGGATTAGGAATAGTTGGAGCAGCTATGGAGCAATGTTTGAGGTTACGAAATGACATTATCATGGATTCAGGAATCATCGCAAAAGGCATTTTCTACTATTCAAACGAAGGGATTAAAGCTGATGATTCAAAAAGATGGTTATAGAAACCACATCAAATTGAAGAGCGTGCAGAATTAACAAAGTAATCAACAATACTATAAAGTAGCCTAATAAATTGAATGCCACAAACAAAAAAGTGAACATACATCAACGGTATGCTCACTTTTCTGTTTAACAATGTATTGGGTACATACAGAATATCGAATCTTAGGTCGCTATTCTTGGCTTCAACAGAGAATCTAACTTCGTTGTTAGGTTCCTAATGAATAGTGTGGTCCTCAAGCTAATCAGTAATAAGGCTGAACTTAACCTAATAAGAAAACCCAATGATATCCCCCCACATTGAATTGTGTTAGATACTAACACTTCACTTATTATTGTTCGGGAATTCAAATTTATTCTTGTTAGAAAAAAGGAAAATAGATAAGTAAAAAAGATCAAATGGTATTCATTGGTTGATTGTTAGGCTAGTTCATGTAATAATAGTAACCCCATTAATAACACTTATGTTCTTATCGAATATGCCAAGTGAATTATTTAGGCAGATTATTTAGTAAAAGAGACGAAAAATATCTTGAGTATGTATGTACTTAAATTATCAGATGCATTATTATGAATGGTCATAAGTAAAGGTAATTGGGATTATTGAGCCAACGTGTGTATTACTTTAACAACAGGAGCGGTCACATGTGGTTGCTCCTGTTCCATTTTTTATTTAATTTGGAGCTATTTACTGTTAACTAAACCATAACACCTACGCTTAGTGCACAGTCCAACGATACTATTCAATAAAATAGATTCAACGGGCGCTTTAATTAAATAGTGAAATTTGTAAGCTGAGAAATAGTCTCGGAGCTTACAAATTCTCAAAATGTCTCAATCGTTTGTTTCTCTTCTTCTCACAGTTCTTTTATAACGTGGGAATAGTACTTTATAAGTTGTTTCTATAACGCTATGTCCCAATCGCTCACTTACATAAATATTGTTGACTTTCTTATGTAATAGGACACTTGCATGAGTATCCTTAATCCGTGGAAGCATGGGGACGGATCTCTTGCTTCTTTAGTTTCGCTAAACGAAGGAAGCGAAAGAACCGTCCCGATGCTTCTCAAGATTGAGGGGGAGAAGTTCGGTTTTATTTGTACAGATGTCAACAAGTTGTGCGGGTGTGGGAGACACTCAAGGTCTAACTTTTGCGCTTCTTGGTGATCTCCGATGCCGAAACGAAAACCAATTGTAAAAGCAAGTTGATTATTGGTTCTTTTTAGTCATGATTTTATAGATGTTGAAGATTAATCATCTATTACAGCTTTTCCTTGTTCACGTAACTTTTTTAAAGATGTAAGCATATGATTTATTTCTTCATCCGAATGTCTTTCCCATGAGCTTAATTCAGCGATTATTTTCAAAGGAGATTTAGACCTAAAAGAACGGGTTGGGTTTCCAGGAAATTTTTTGTCAGTTAAGTTCGGATCATTTTCAAAATCACCTAATGGTTCTACAATGTAAATTCTTTCTTTTGAATTAGATGTTGCTAATTCAGCACCCCATTTAGCCCCATCTAATGTTGCAGTGAAATATATATAGTTCGATTTTTTGTCTTGGTAATTTGATAAGTGTTGCGGTTCTAATAGACCTCCAATTTTTAGTTCCGCTTTAGTACCATGAAAGAAAGGACCATTATCTAAGACATCTTTTTTGTCATTCATATTGATACACCTCTTATATTTTTAGATTTGTAATTAACACTATAGTATAGGAATTACAAAAAAAGTAGTCTATAAATACTTTATAAGTAGTAGTATAATGAAACTAGAGAGAATGATATCCAACGACATTTACCTATTCTAACTATTTAATTGCTGGGTTTATGGCCTAACATCTGGTTTTGTTTTAAAAAGTGATATGTAACAAAACTGGGTTTTAGTTTAACTAACAAATTTGATAACTAAAAGCCCGAAGTACTTACTTCGGGCTTTTTCATTGTGATTTGATAGTGAAAGTTCTGTAATTTAGCGTGTGATACTGCTATGTTTTTCGTTTTGCACCTCATCATTAAACCCGTTAGTCTTGTGCAACGGCTTCTTGCTATATGTTACGTTTTTCCCATTATAATAATATCCTTAGAAAACTTTTTTATTCTAGTGCCACCAGGAGGAAATTCTCTCAAACTCTTTATTCGCTATAGATCGAACGGATCTGGGATCTGATTTCACGTTCATTTGTTGTTTGAAGAGCAAGAAACTTTGGTGGGGCGGGAATGGAGAAACTTACGTGAGAATGTGACATCTCCATCAGAAGTGTACCGATTTCTACGTGCTGTCTATTTTTTATTGTAAGCCAGAATACTCTCTTTTCGTTCAACGGTGTGCCCCACTGTTCTTTTTCAAGAGAATGGCGGAACAGTAGAAAACCGGCTATCACGAAGTCATCCTCTTTTACTTCGGCTGTTGAATGGAATCCGGCCTCCTCTACTTGCCGCCAGACGGGTACGAGCAGCTTTTCTGCATAAATACCGTAAGTGGCATCTTCATACTCCGGAAATAAGGTTTCAAACTCCTCACGGTTGTCTTCAAGGATTTTCTTCCAGTTTAATTCAACATAGGCATTCAGTGATGTCTCAAGTTCTGTTATGGTCATGTTCTGATTAAATAAAGTCATTGGCTAGTCCCCTTTCTTTTTTGTTCACCCTGATTGTACAACCTTAAAGCAAATTGGAATGTTTGATATAATAAAATCAGTATTTAAAGAAGATTTTCAGGAATAACTTTGCAATAAAAGTGAAGGAGTAAAATTAAATGGATAAGCTTAGACCTGCCGACATTGCGGCGAAACTGAAAGTAAGTACAAACACACTTCGTAACTATGAAGCAAAAGGACTTGTACCTTCGCCAAAACGGACAGCAAGCGGATATCGTGTTTACTCGGACATTCATCTTGTCTATTTTTCATGCATTAAATCGCTATCCGATGGTTTTGGAATGGATGTAGCAGTTAAAGTTATGGAAAACATAGGGAATAAGAAAATCGATGAAGCACTTTGGATTCTTAACGATGAATTGATCCGTAGAGGAGAGGAAAAGAAGTTCGTGATAGAAGCCGTCGAATTAATTGAATACTCCGAGAAAAAATCGTGTCTTTGGTCCTTAGGGGAAGCCGCAGAAAGAATGAATGTTTCCCGAACAGCCATCAGGTACTGGGATAAGGAAGGGTACATACGGGCGATTCGGGATCCGGAAAGTAGCTATCGTAATTTTGATGGTCTTCAATTGGCTAAAATAAGTCTCCTTAAAGCTATTAACCATCGGTTTTATACGGATGAAAATGCACGGATGAAGGACAGGTTTGAGGGAGCTGAGGGAAGAGCGGCATGTCGAAAACTTGCCGAGGAGGTCCTAACCCTGCTAGGTATCCGAAATAGAAGACAATTGAAAGCGATGGCCGCTCTAGAAAAACTTTTGGAGGTAATTGAATATGAATAATTCAATCGCATTGCTTCAGTGCTTTGGAGTTAATCAGGAAGAAGGGACAGGATCTATGTCCCAACAGGGTTCAATCATGATTCAACATGTTGGGGCACCGTTTACTTGACGGGATCAAGTCTCACTGGAGCTTCGTTCTACCGAGAATACGCTTTGATAAACCATATAAAAAAATCAACCATCTGGCTAAGCTTATATTACGAACGGTAGCTTAATTGAATGAAGTTAAATGTAAAACAACAGAGTATTTACTGCGTAGTTCAACGATACTGTACATCATCTTTATTGAACAAACGGTAATGCCTAGTCGAACATTATTAAATTTAAATGAAGCCATGTATGTATTGTTTTATTCACAACAATGCATGTTTTGGCTTCTTATTATTATTCTTGGCAGCTTTTCCACCGTGAACGCGAATTTTGCCAACCACCCTTTTTGGGGTGCAGTACAGAACCGTCCCCTTGCTTTTTTTGATTCCACAGGTTCATATTGCTACTATCTTACATACGATACTATAACTTTTGTACTATAGGAGGGCGACATATTGATCAAACATAATGACCCGCCAGATCATTCAACCACAAAAAATAAAAGACCCAATTTCCTTGTTATCCTTGTTGATGAGGAGCGTTTTCCAACAGCTTATGAAAATGAAGATCTAAAAGAATGGCGTAAAAACCATTTGAAGACACAGGAGCTTCTACGAGAAAACGGGATGACATTCTTAAATCATTATATTGGAAGTACAGCTTGTTCACCTAGTAGAACAACGCTTTACACAGGCCAGTACCCTTCTCTACACGGGGTCACTCAAACGACAGGTGCAGCTAAAGGTGGTTTTGATCCAGATGTATACTGGCTTGATCACAATACAGTCCCTACTTTAGGTGACTATTTTCGTTCTGCTGGTTATCGAACATTTTGGAAAGGGAAATGGCACGCTTCTGATGAGGATCTTATCGTTCCAGCAAGTCATAATGCAATGTTGAGCTTTAACCCAACAACTGGAGTCCCTGATCCCGAAAAACAACAACTTTATTTACATGCAAATCGGCTAGATTTCTATGGCTTTGATGGGTGGGTAGGTCCTGAACCTCATGGATCAAACCCGCGAAATTCAGCCTCATCGGCTGCGATTGGGTTAAGTGGCCGTGATGTCGTTTATTCTGAAGAGGTTGTTCGATTAATTAACTTCCTAGAAGGTGAAGCTCATATAAATAATCACAAGCCTTGGTTAATTGTTTCATCATTTGTCAATCCGCACGATATTACCCTATTTGGGCTATTCACACAATTACTACCAACATTTAATTTTTCTGTAGATCCTTCTGTTCCTCTTATCCCACCAGCCCCGACAGCAAATGAAAACCTACTGACCAAGCCAAAAGCCCATAGCAATTACCGAGACGTGTATCAACAGGCATTACAACCTACATTAGATACACCATTTTACAGGCAACTATACTATTCACTTCATAAGCAGGTTGATGATGAAATGTATAAAGTATTTACCGCTCTTAAGAAGTCTATTTTCTATGAAAATACCATTGTAGTATTTACTGCAGACCATGGTAGTCTCGTTGGTGCCCATGGCGGCTTGTTTCAAAAATGGCATAATGCCTATGAGGAAGCTATTCATGTTCCACTTATTATACACAGTCCTAAACGCTTTGCTAACTGTAAAGAAACGGATATGCTAACAAGTCATGTGGACATTGTCCCCACGTTATTAGGACTTGCAGGCATTGATGTTCAAGAAGTCCAAGAAAAACTGAAAAAAGATCATACAGAGGTCCATCCCCTAGTAGGTCGTGACCTAACTTCATTACTGAACGGAAATCCAAAATTTACTCGAGGTGATGAGGCTCTTTACTTTATGACAGATGATGAATTTTCAAAAGGATTAAATCAATACACTCTAACTGGCCAACCATATGAAGCGGTTAAACAGCCTAATCATTTAGAAACTGTCATCGTCAAACTACCAACAGGCGATACGAACTCAAAGGAAATTTGGAAGTTCACTCGTTATTTCGATCATTCACAGTTTTGGAGTGATCCAGACGTTGAAGATGTTGAAACGATCCAGAAAAAAGCGATAGATGTTTCAGAGGGTCATGAGGCTGCTATTTGTATCACAACCACCAAAACTCAACCAGTCCCGGATCAATTTGAGTTATACAATATAACGAAAGACCCATTTGAAGAAATAAACCTTGCACACCCTACACATGAAACACCTGAATCAAAAGTGATTCAAAAACTGTTAACAGCAATCCTTCAAGAACAGCGTAGACAGAAAAGACTTACTCCTTCTAGTGGTACGATTTCCGGAAAACCTTGAGGTTAATAACATAAGGTTATTCCTGTTTCACATTGAACAGTATTTACTGGTTAATTTCGATCTGCTACTATCGCAATACCGGAAGCTTGGAAGTATATTTATGCTGAGTGGTTCTGGCAAGTGGGAATGAAGTGGTTGGTATACCAGCTATCGAAACCTAGATCGACTCTGACCACCGGTGTCTTTAAATGAAAATGAGTTAATTTTAAAAATGATAAAACACTCACAAGTGTTGGTACATCAATGGTTGTGGGTGTTTTTTTTGTTTTGTGGAAAAAGGTTTAAATGGATGGGGTTTTGAAGTAACTGGCAGGTGTGCGGCCGAGCCTAGGTCGTATCATATAGCGGGTGGGATTCCCGTCGAGTAAGAACTAGCCATTCACTCGTAGCGAGTCTTGGAGGGCTAAGGGTAACTTTAGTCTTTAAGCGTAGACAGTTAGGTAATGGGCCGAAAGCCAAATGGTTGAAGGGATTGAGCTCCATAATGTTAGTAAATCGAGAGGGCTGATGTCTTACCTGCGACAGAAAGCTACATTTTATCCTTCGTTAAGGGCAAGATGGGTAAAACCTCTCTGGGGTCAGAGACCTTGGCACGTTACACATTGATATGATACGGCAACTCGGGAGACCCTTCTGGTCTTTTCTTACTTTTTCTGGAAGAGTATGGTGTACAAGCGATAATAAGCAAGGAAACCAAATGCCACGTAGGGAGTCGGATAGCAGCGTAGTACCAATGAAGTTGGGTAATGCCGATGGAGGAAAGGCTGTTACCAGTTATCACCCTTACTAGGGACACATTTACTACACTCAGAGGTAGGGATACTAAATGGAAACTGAACTACTAAGGATAGCAGAATTAGCGAAATCTAATCCTAAAATGAAATTTACATCTATTGCACATCTATTAAGTAAGCAGTCACTAGTGCATTGTCACCTTGAACTACCTAACAAGAAGGCACCAGGGATAAACGGCACAACTAAAGAGCAATATAATGAAAATCTGCAAGAAAACATAGAGGACTTAGTAGCTAGACTTAAAAGCAAAAGTTATCGTCCTGTTCCAGTAAGAAGAATGTACATTCCTAAGCTGAATTCAAACAAGAAAAGACCGTTGGGTATACCAGAGCATGAAGATAAAATTGTTCAAAAAGGGATTACAAAGATACTAAATACTATCTATGAAAATGATTTTCTAGACTGCTCTTTTGGGTTCAGACCCAATCGCAGTTGCCACGATGCTTTAAAGATACTGAACCACTATGTCGAAAAGAGGTCAGTAAACTATGTAGTAGATGTAGACATTAAGGGATTCTTTGACAACGTTGACCACAAGTGGATG